>NZ_CP150326.1:3482500-3740000 GCF_051530145.1 Sorangium sp. So ce302
CCCCCTCCTCTGCGCCCCCTCGCCCGTCCCGTACGCGGCCCCGCCCGAAGACGGCCGCGGCGGCAGGGGGCAGGCCGCGGGGGAGCTGCAGCTGAAGGCGGCCCTCCTGGATCGGCTCGGCGAGGCGGCCCTCGCGTGGGAGCTCGGCGGCGCGAGCGCCATCGTGTACTTCGGCGCCGGGGCCGAGCAGCTCTACGGCTTCCCGGCGCGCGACGCCCTCGGGCGGTCGAGCCACGATCTCCTGCGCACCGCCCTGCCGGCGCCGCTCGCGCAGATCGAGGCGGCGCTCCTGCGCGACGGCCTCTGGGACGGCGAGATCCGGCGCACGACCCGCGACGGCCGGGAGATCCTCGTCGAGAGCCGCCTGCGGCTCGTGGAAGGGGCGGAGCGCCGGCGACTCGTCCTGGAGACCGGGCGCGAGAGCACCGCCCAGCGGCGCACCGAGGAGGCCCTGCGCGACAGCGAGGCGCGCTTCCGCAACATGGCCGATCATGCGCCCGTCATGATCTGGGTCACCGGCGCCGACGGCGGCTGCACCTACGCGAGCCGGGGCTGGCTGGACTTCTCGGGCCAGACCGAGGCGGCCGCCCTGGGCTTTGGCTGGATCGAGGCGGTGCACCCCGAGGACCGCTCGGGGGCCATGGAGGCGTTCCTGCGGGCCAACGAGCGGCGCGAGGACTACAGGGTCGACTTCCGCGTGCGCCGCCGCGACGGCGTGTACCGCTGGTGCATCGACTCGGCCGCTCCGCGGCTCGGCCCGGGCGGCGAGTTCCTCGGCTATGTCGGCTCGATCATCGACATCACCGAGCGCAAGGAGGCCGAGCTCCAGCTGCGGGAGCGCGAGGAGGGGCTGCGCCGCGCCATCATGGCGACCTCGTTCCCCATCATGATCTACGCCGAGGACGGGCACGTCGTCTGCGTCAACAGCGCGTGGACGGACATCAGCGGCTATACCCGCGAGCAGATCCCCACGGTCACGGCGTGGCTCGACAGGGCGTTCGGGGCGAGGAGCGCTGCCATCCACGCCCGTGTGGCGTCCCTGTTCGATATGGATGAGGCCTCAGGCGAGAACGAGCTCACCCTCGCCACGGCGAGCGGCGCCGAGCGCACGTGGGTCTTCAGCTCCGCTCGGCTGGGGAGGGACGCGGCGGGCCGGCGGCTCCTGGTCACCATCGCCTACGACATCACCGAGCGGAAGCGGGCCGGCGACGCCTGGGAGGCGACGCTGAGGGAAGCGGACCAGCGCAAAGATGCTTTCCTGGCGATGCTGGCGCACGAGCTGCGCAATCCGCTCGGGCCCATCCGCAATGCGGTGGAGATCCTGCGGAGCACCGGGATCGAGGAGCCGTCGCTCCTGCGGGCGTGCGGCGTGATCGAGCGGCAGGTCGCGCACATGGCCCGGCTGGTGGACGACCTCCTCGACGTGTCCCGCGTGGCGCGCGGGAGGATCCAGCTGAGAAAGGAGCGCTGCGACCTGCCCCGGCTGCTCCGGCAGACCGCGGAGGACTACCGCAGCACGCTGGAGGCGAGCGGCCTGGAGCTCCGGCTGGATCTGCCGACCGAGCCGCTCTGGGTCTCCGGCGATCCCACGCGCCTGTCGCAGGCGGTCAGCAACGTGCTCCACAACGCCAACAAGTTCACCGACGCCGGCGGTCGGGTGACGGTCGCGCTGTCGGCGACGCCGGACGGCTCCGCCGTGATCCGCGTCCGCGATACCGGCATCGGCGTGGAGCCGGCGACGCTGGCGTGCATGTTCGAGTCGTTCAGCCAGGCCGAGCGCAGCCTGGACCGCAACCGGGGTGGGCTCGGGCTGGGGCTGGCGCTCGTAAAGGGTCTTGTCGAGCTCCACGGCGGCACGGCGTCGGCCGAGAGCGCGGGCGTCGGCCACGGGACGGAGATCGTCCTCCGCCTGCCGCTCGCGCGCGGGCCCGAGGCGTCCCCGGAGCGCGCCGGGCCGCCGCCGGGCCCCGACTCGAGGTCAGCGGGCGCCGTGAGGTCGCTGCGCGTCCTGATCATCGAGGACAACGAGGACGCCGCCGAGATGCTGCAGGCGCTCCTCGCGATGAACGGCCATCAGGTCGAGGTGGCCCTGTCGGGGGCCGCGGGCGTCGAAGCGGCCCGCTCGTTCCGACCGGAGGTCATCCTGTGCGACATCGGCCTCCCCGGCGGGATGGACGGCTGCGGCGTGGCGCGGACCTTGAAAGCCTTGGAGGAGAGCGCGGACGTCGCCCCGTCGCTGATGATCGCGCTGACGGGGTATGGCCAGGAGCGGGACCAGCGCCGGGTCCGCGAGGCCGGCTTCGATATGCACTTTGTCAAGCCGATCGATCCGGGCTCGCTGCAGAGCCTACTGGCCTCCGTGGCGACGCGGGCCTGACGGCAACGAGGGCGCGGGCGTGACGGCGACGAGGGCGCTGGCGCGCCGCCGCGCCGGCCCGGCGGCTCGATGTGGCTCGCTCGCACACAGGCGCTGGCTCGACCTTTGAAAAGGCCTCCGCCTCAGCGCGGAGGATCATGGAGCGTCGGGGCACGGGCTGGATCGATCTTCGTGGCGGGCGCAGGGGCGGCGGCGCGCGGCGGCGCGCTCGCGCAGATCGCACGCCTGCGCGCGATCTGCACGGGCCTGCCGGGATCGCGCGGGTGCGCGCGGAGGTGGCCGGCCTCTTCGGAGACGCTGCGCGCGCTGCGCGCATCGAGCGCGACCTCGCGGCGATCCCCGGCGTCGTGTCCGCGCGGGCGAGCGCGCGCACCGGGCGGGTGCTCGTGCGCGTGGGGGAGGACGCGGCCGACGAGGCCGCGCTCGTGCTCGGCGCCCACGCCGTGCCAGGCGCCCCGCCGCCGCCGTCCGCGCGCCGCGCCGTGCGGGCCATGGCCGAGGGCGTGGGCGCGCTCGTGCGCGCGGCGCGCCGCTGCGCGCGCCCCCGCGAGGGCGCGGCGGGCGAGGACGAGCGCCGCGCGTGGCATGCGCGGGCCTGGGGGAGCCAGGTCGCGCCGGCCGGGCAGGGTGGAGGCGCGCCGGCCGGGCAGGGTGGAGGCGCGCCGGCCGGGCAGGGTGAGGGCGCGCCGGCCGGGCAGGGTGAGGGCGCGCCGGCCGGGCAGGGCGGAGGCGAGCGCGCCCGCCGCGTCGACGTGGCGCTCTGCGCCTACGCGGAGGACGCGGGCGAGGTCGCCCGCGCGCTCGGCGTCGATCCGCGCGAGGGGCTCCCCGCCGCCGAGGCGCGCCGCCGCCTCCGCGAGCTCGGCCCGAACGAGCTCGCCGGCGTCGCGACCCGCTCGTCGATCGAGATCCTCGCCGGGCAGGTCTTCACGGTGCCCACGGCGATGCTCCTCGGCGCGGCGGGCGTGTCGCTCGCGCTCGGCGACATGATCGACGCCGGCGCCGTCCTCCTCGTCGTCGGCGCGAACGCCGCGATCGGCACGTACACGGAGTCGCGCGCCGAGGAGCTCCTGCACGCGTGGGGCGACCTCCGCGTCGGGTGGGCGCGCGTCGTGCGCGACGGGCGCGAGCAGCGGCTCGCCGCGTCGGAGATCGTGCCGGGCGACGTGCTCGCGCTGCGCGCGGGCGAGCCGGTCGCGGCGGACGCGCGCGTCCTGACCTCGCGCGCTCTCGCCGCCGACGAGAGCACGCTGACCGGCGAGAGCGAGCCCGCCGAGAAGTGCGCCGCGAGGGTCGACGGCGGCGCGCCGCTCGCCGAGCGCCGCGGCATGGTGTACGCGGGCACCACCATCGCCTCGGGCGAGGGGGCGGCGGTGGTCGTCGCGACAGGCCGGTGGACCGCGCTCGGGGACATCCAGCGCGCGCTCTCCCGCGAGTCCGAGCGCACCCCGCCGCTCGAGCAGGAGCTCGCCTGGATCGGCCGGCGCCTCGCGACCTTCGCGCTCGCGAGCTCGTCGGCGGTGATGGTCGTCGGCCTCGCGCGCCGGAGGCCGCTCCGCGCGCTCTTGCGGAGCGCCGTCGCGCTCGGCGTCGCCGCCATCCCCGAGGGGTTCCCCACCGTGGGCACCACGGCGCTCGCGCTCGCGAGCCGCCGCCTGCGCGGCTCCGGCATCGTGATCCGCCGCCTCGCCGCGGCCGAGACGCTCGGCGCGGTGAGCGTCGTCTGCGCCGACAAGACCGGCACGCTCACCGAGAACCGGATGCAGGTGGCCGAGATCTTCCTCCCCGGCGAGGGCGCGCTGCGGGTGGAGCGCGCCGCCCGCCGCGGCGGCGGAGCGGGGCCCGGGCGCGGGATCGCGCTGATCGGCGAGGACGGGCGCGAGGTCGACGCCGCCGCCCCGCGCGTGCACGCGCTCGCGCGCATCGCCGCCCTCAACGCCGACGTCGAGCTGAGCGAGGCGGGCAAGGTCGTCCAGGGCAGCGGCACCGAGCGCGCCCTCGTGGAGTTCGCGCTCGCCGCCGGCTACCCCGTGTCGGCGCGGCGCCTCGCGGCGCCGCGCGTGAGCGAGGCGCGGCGCTCGGCCGAGCGCGCGTTCATGGTGACGGTCCACGACCACCCGGAGCTCGGGCACATCGAGCTCGTGAAGGGCGCCCCCGAGCAGGTCGTCGCGCGCTGCGACGCGCCGCCTCGGCGCGAGGGGGCCGGCGACGAGCGCGGCGAGGTGCTCCGGCACAACGACGCGATGGCCTCGCGGGGGCTGCGCGTGCTCGCGCTCGCGTGGCGGCAGAACGGCCGGCCGGACAACGACGCTCCGCTCGAGTTCGCCGGCCTCGTCGGCCTCCGCGACCCGCCGCGCCCCGGCGTGCGGGAGGCGCTCGAGGCCCTCTCCGGCGCCGGCATCCGCACCCTGATGCTCACGGGCGACCAGGAGCGGACCGCGCGCGCGATCGGCGTCGAGCTCGGCATCCCGCCGGACGCCGTGCACAGCCGGGTCACCCCGGAGGCCAAGCTCGACATCGTGCGGGCGCTCCAGCAGGGCGGCGCGATCGTGGCGATGACGGGCGACGGCGTGAACGACGGACCCGCGCTCAAGGCGGCCGACGTCGGCGTGGCCATGGGCAAGCGCGGCACGGACATCGCGCGGGCCGTGGCCGACGTGGTCCTCGCCGAGGACGATCTGCCGAGCCTCACCGAGGCGGTCCGCGAGGGGCGGCGGCTGCACGACAACGTCCGCCGGGCGATCGCCTACTTCGTCGCGACGAACGCGAGCGAGGTCCTCACGATGCTGGTGGGCGCCCTCTGCGGCGCCTCGCCGCTCACGCCGCTGCAGCTGCTCTGGATCAACCTGCTCACCGACGTGGCGCCGGCGCTCGCGCTCGCGCTCGAGCCGGCCGAGGCCGGCGTCATGCGGCGCCCCCCGCGCGACCCTGCGGCGCGGCTGCTCGGCGCGGCCGATCTCCGCGCGCTGGGCGTGGACGCGGCCGCGATGTCTGGCGCGTCGCTCTCGGCGTACGCGCTCGGCGGCCGGGCCACCGCGGGGACGAGGGCGTTCACGGCGCTGGTGACCGCGCAGCTGCTCCACATCCTGGCCTGCCGCGCCGGCGCCGGGGAGGGCGCCGCGGCGGACGCGCTCCGCCGGGACAGCCCGCACGTGGCCCGCGCGCTCGCCGCCACGTCCGCGCTCCAGGCGCTCGCGCTCGGCTCCAGGTCCCTGGGCCGCCTGCTGGGGGCGCAGCGCCTCCGCGCCGGGGAGCTCGCGCTCGCCGTGGCCGTGGGCGCGCTGCCCGCGCTGCTCCGCGGTCCTCTGGGGCGCTCCGCGAGCGCTGGCCGCGAGATCGTGATCGTCAACGGCAAGCGCGCGGAAGGGGAATTGGAATTGGAATCGGAATCGGAATTGGAATCGGAATCGGAGTCGGGCTCGGCGTCAGGAGCGGAATCGGACGCGTCAGCAGAAGCGGAAGCAGCAGACGCGAGAGCGGAAGCGGAAACGGACCAGGGCGCAGGCGAGGATGCGGGGGCGGCCGCGAGACGCAAGCAAGGCGTGCGCGCCGCGCGCGTCGCCGGGCTGCGCAAGGGAGACATGGCATCATGAAGTTCCATCCACCGTCGTTCGCCCTGGGGGTCGGCACGGCCGTCCTCCTGATGGGCAAGAAGCAGCACCTCCGGCCGGTGGTCGTCGAGATCGCGGCGCTCGGGCTCCACCTGGGCAGGCTGGGCCTCGGCTTGCTCGAGCGCCAGCGGGAGCACGTCGAGGATCTCTTCGCCGAGGTCGCCGAGCGGGTGCGCCAGAAGGCGGCGGGCGGGGCGCGCGGCGAGCGGGCTGCGCGCAAGAGCAACGGCGCCTCGGAGCTCCACGGCGAGCCGTCGTCATGACGTCGCCGGCGGTCCTCGTCGTCCACGCCCTGGAGCGGCGCGTCCGCCTGCGCGCGCCGGCGCTGGCCGGCCATCGTCGGGTGTGCGAGCGGATCGCGGAGCAGCTCGCGGCCGATCCCGCCTGCGAGGTCGTCTCGATCCGTCCGATGACGGGCTCGGTGATCGTCGAGCGCTCCGAGGGCGGGCTCGATCCGGAGCGGCTCCGCGCCCGGCTCGCCGGGCTGGTCGACGGGGCGCGCGAGGACGACGGCCACCCGCTCGGCGCGCCGCGGCCCGAGGGGCATCCTGGTCCGACGCGCGTCGCCCGCGCGGTCGCGCACGCCTTTGCCGGGATCAACGCCGATGTGCGCGAGGCGATGGATTACCGCGCGGATCTTGGCACCATCTTGCCGGTCGTCTTCGCGGCGGCGGGGCTCGCCGAGGTCGGGGCGACGCGCAGGCTGCCTGTGCCGGCCTGGTTCAACCTGCTCTGGTGGTCGCTCCGGTGGTTCATGACGTTCAACCCCGGGGCGATCTCGGAGGAGCTGAACAGCGGCGGCGGGGCGCAGGGCCAGCCGGGCGTCGCGGGCGAGGGGCCTGGCGAGGCGGGCCCGGTCTGCGACGATCTCTAGAGCGACGGTCACCCGCTTCGGATACGGGCCCACCTCGGCGTTTTCGGTGCTCAGCGCACCGGAGTGCGCTTGCGCGCCGAAAACGCCGATCTGGGCCCGTCTCCTGTGCGGGTGACCGCCGCTCTGCACGTGGCAGAGGTGGGCGGAAAACGCTGCAGAGAGGCATTTCCGCTCCGCGGACGCACCGCCGGTCGGGGCGCTCCGGGCGCGGCTGAAGGCGGGCCCATCGGCGCGGCGCGCGGGGGCAGCGCTCGGCGGAGCTGCTACCGCGCGCTCGCGCGGAGGGCAGGAGAGCGTGGGATGAGGGCATTCCGCCGGCGGGGCCAGGATTCTCGGCGTTCACCTCGCCTCGGGCATCGCCTTGCGATCGCTGCGTGAGCGTCTCGGCGCGCTTTCGAGCCCGTGGCGCCGCCTGTCGACCCCGACGTAAAGCGGCGATGTATCACAATGGCTCGGGAATAGATTGAACCTTGGTGGCCGGGCGCGTACCTTCCTGGTCCGGATCGTAAGCCCCGGAAGCAGAGGGGAACACGTTGATGGCGCGACTGCAATTCCCGGTGTGGCTAGGCCTGACTGTTGCATCGCTCGCCGTGTCTCCGGGCTGTAGCTGCGGCAGTCCCGACGTGTCCGTGGCTGGGGCCGGGTCGGGGGGTGAGGGTCTCGGGGGGGCCGGCGGGGCTGGTGCAGGCGATCCTGTGGCTTCGGCGGGCGGGGGTGGCGCAGGTGGGCGTCCCGAGGTGGGGGATCGGGGCATCGCCGCGGGCGAGATGGTCAGCGCGGGGAAGGTCGTGAGGAGCCCGAGCTATCGCATGGTCTTCACGCTCGGTCAGCCGACGCAGAATCAGGGAAAGACGACCTCACCGAGTTACCGCGTGCAGGGCGGTCTGGTCGGGGCGAACGGGAGCGTGCCATGAACGGGATGGGACGGCGTGTCCTCGCGATGGGTGTTCTTCTCGCCGCCTCCGTCGGCCTCGTGCGCGGCGCGGCCGCCGCCGTGCCGATGCAGATCTCGCATCAGGGGCGGCTCTTCACGGCCAACGGCGAGCCGGTCAATGACGTCCTCTCGGTGACGTTCGCCATCTACGCCGCCGAGGACGACGACGAGCCGCTCTGGAGCGAGGTGATCGCGCTCTCGTTCGACGAAGGCTTTTTCTCCACCGTGCTCGACTTCACCGAGGAGCAATCCGCGAAGGTCTTTGACGGCTCGGTTCGCTACATCGGAATCACGGTCGGGGACGATCAGGAGATGGAGCCTCGCGCTTCGATCGGGAGCGTCCCGTATGCGATGGTCGCGAACAACGCTGTTGGTGAGATCACGCCGAAGCTGGTGAAGATCGGCGGCAGGGTCGTCATCGACGAGAGCGGCAACTGGGTGGGCAACTCGAGCGGAATCGCGGGGCCGATGGGACCGACGGGTCCGACGGGGCCCCAGGGACCGACGGGGCCGGAGGGACCGACAGGGCCCCAGGGGCCGAAGGGGCCTGAGGGGCCGACGGGGCCCGTGGGCGCGACAGGGCCCGAGGGACCGGCGGGGCCGGCTGGCCTGCCCGGCGAGAGGGGACCGATGGGGCCCGAGGGGCCAATGGGGCCCCAGGGGCCGATGGGGCCCGAGGGGCCAATGGGACCCGAGGGCCCGATGGGACCCGAGGGCCCGATGGGGCCCGAGGGCGCAACAGGGCCTCAGGGGCCGACGGGTGTGGTCGCGACGATCGCGATTGCGGGCAACGTTGCTCCGCTTTTTGATGGTGGCAGCGCCGCGTATGTCTTCGTCGGCCCCCCGGGGACGGTGACCATCACCGGCAGCCAGCGCGTGACCGGATCGGCCTCTGCGCCGCTCGGGCTGCAGCCGTCCCGCGCTGCGTTCGTCGCCCCGCTCGGCCTCTGTTACCAGCGGCGCGGCACCAGCGAGCTCGTCAACTTCTTCGGCGGCACCTTCGCGAGCCACTACTTCACGCCGACCCGCACGACCTACTCGGTCTCTGCCACGACGGTGCTGCCAGAGGGCGAATGGAATGTCGGCATGTGCGTCCGCAATGAGGGGACCAGCGCGATCCAGGGATCGACCACGTCGACCGGCAACGGCATGGTGAACGGCTGGTTCATCGTCACGAACGACTGAGGGCGAGCCCGCCGTCCGGGTTCGTGAGCCCGCCTCCGCTCCCATGAAGTCGGCAGGCCCCGTGCGGGGGCATCCGTCGCGGGGCGCGGAGAGGGCCGGTGTTGGTTCTGCTCTCGGGAGGGCAGCCGGCCCCGTGCGGGGGTGTCCGTCGCGGGGCCGGGCGGCTCGGCACGACCTCCCGAGCCACCCGGAGCCTCTCCTCGCCGCGTCGGCGTCTCAGATCACCTGAGCGCCACCGGGCTCCGCGCGAGGTACTCGTCGTAGGACAGGGTCCGCAGATCCTCGATCCTCTTCGCGCGCATCGCCCCGATGACCGCCCGCGCGAGCTGGAGGTCCGTGATGAGCGGGATGTTCGCGTCGACCGCGCGCCGCCGGATCAGATAGCCGTCCGGACGGCCGAGCTGGTCGTACTCGCGGGGGATGTTGATCACGAGATCCACCTTCCCCTGCTCGATGGCGCTCATCGCCGTCTCCCCCTCGTCGGGCTGCTTCGCGAGGCTCGTGCACGCGAGCCCGAGCGCCCGGAGCGCCTCGGCCGTGCCCGGCGTCGCGAAGATGGGGAGCTTCAGGTGCTCGGCGATGACGCGGGCCTCGTCGGCGAACCAGTACTTGTCCTCGAGCGGCCCGAGCGACAGCAGCACACCCTTCTTGGGGAACCTGAAGCCGGTCGCGAGCAGCGAGTGCAGGAGCGCCTCGTGCATGTCGTCGCCGAAGCAGCCGACCTCGCCGGTGCTCGCCATCTCGACGCCGAGCATCGGATCGGCCCCCACGAGGCGCGAGAACGAGAACATCGGCGCCTTCACCCCGACGTAATCGAGGTCGAGCCCGCGGTTCTCGACCGGCTGCGACACGCCGAGCATCCTGCGCATCGCCTCCCGGACGAAGTTGTTCCCCGTGACCTTCGACACGAAGGGGAAGCTCCGCGACGCGCGCAGGTTGCACTCGATCACCTTGACCGTGTTGTGCTTGGCCAAGAACTGCATGTTGAACGGCCCGGTGATCGAGAGCGACCGCGCCACCTGCTGGGCGATCTGCTTGATCCTGCGGATCGTCGCGATGTAGAGCGACTGCGGGGGCAGGACGAGTGTCGCGTCGCCGCTGTGGACGCCGGCGTTCTCGATGTGCTCGCTGATCGCCCAGAGGATGATCTCCCCGCGATCGGCGACCGCGTCGATCTCCACCTCGCGGGCGTGGGTCTCGAACTTGGACACGACAACGGGGTAGGTGGGGGAGACGGCCTTGGCCCGGGCGAGGATGCGATCGAGCTCGTTGGGCTCGTGCGCCACGCTCATGGCCGCGCCGCTCAGCACGTAGCTCGGCCGCACGAGGACGGGGAAGCCGCCGAGCTTGTTCACGATCTCGCCCGCCTGGCCCGCGTCGACGACGTGCGCCCAGCGCGGCTGGTCGATCCCCAGCCGGTCGAGCAGATCGCTGAACTTCTTCCGGTCCTCGGCGGTGTCGATGCTCCCCGGGCTCGTGCCGAGGATGCGCGCCCCCGCCTCGTGCAGCCGGAGCGCCAGGTTGTTCGGGACCTGCCCGCCCATGCTGACCACGATGCCGTAGGGCTGCTCCCGCTCGTAGATGTCGAGCACCGTCTCGAAGCTGATCTCGTCGAAGACCAGCTTGTCGCACGTGTCGTAATCGGTGCTGACCGTCTCCGGGTTGTAGTTCAGCATCATGGTCTCGTAGCCGAGCTCCGAGGCCGCGCGGATCGCGTTGACGCAGCACCAGTCGAACTCGACGCTCGATCCGATGCGGTAGGCGCCGGAGCCGAGCACCATGATCTTCTTCCGCCAGGACGGCGCGACGTCCGTGGCCGACGCGTGATAGCTCGAATAAAGGTAGTTCGTCTCGGCGGGGAACTCGGCCGCGAGCGTGTCGATCTGCGCGAGGTGCGGCACGATGCCGTGCCGCTTCCTGGCCTCCCGGATCGAGCCCCGCGGCGCGCCGGTCAGCGTGCCGATCATCCGGTCGCTGAAGCCGAGCTGCTTCGCCTCCCGGAGGGTTGCCTCCTCGAGCGCCGGCTCCTGCGCGGCCGCGGCCTTGTCGGCCTGCGCGGGGACGGCGACCTTGAGCGTCTTCAGGTCCCGGTGCATCCGGACGATCGGCTCGATCTGGTTCAAGAACCACCGGTCGATCTTGGTGAGGTTGTGGATCTCGTCGACCGACATCCCCTCCTGGAGCGCGCGGGCCACGGCGAAGATCCGGAGCGGCGTCGCGTTCTGCAGCTCGTCGCGGAGGTCCTTGAAGGTGAACGCGTCGGGGTCGAGCCCCTTCACCCCGATGTCGAGCATGCGGAGCGCCTTCTGGATGACCTCGGGGAACGTCCTGCCGATGGCCATGACCTCGCCGACGCTCTTCATCTCGCTGCCGATCCGCATCGAGGCGCCGCGGAACTTGCCGAGGTCCCAGCGCGGGACCTTGCAGACGAGGTAGTCGAGCGCCGGCTCGAAGAACGCGGTCGTCCTGCGGGTGATCGCGTTGGCGATCTCCGGCATGGTGTAGCCGACGGCGATCTTCGCGGCGACGTAGGCGAGCGGGTAGCCCGTCGCCTTGCTGGCGAGGGCGCTCGACCGGGAGAGGCGCGCATTCACCTCGATGACCCGGTAATCGGCGCTGTGCGGGTCGAGCGCGTACTGGATGTTGCACTCGCCCACGATGCCGAGGTGGCGGATCGTCTTCAGCGCGACCGAGCGGAGGAGCTGGTACTCCTCGTCGTTCAGCGTCTGCGACGGGGCGACGACGATCGACTCCCCGGTATGGATCCCCATCGGGTCGAGGTTCTCCATGTTGCAGACGGTGATGCAGTTGTCGCGCCCGTCTCGGACGACCTCGTACTCGATCTCCTTCCAGCCGCGGAGGCACTCCTCGACGAGCACCTGGGGCACGCCGCCGGCGAAGCCGCGGCGCACGGCGTCCTCGAGGTCGCGCTCGCTCTCGACGATGCCGCTGCCCTTGCCGCCGAGCGCGTAGCCGCCGCGGAGCATCACGGGGAACCCGATCTCGCGCGCCGCCGCCATGGCCTCGGCCGCCGAGCGGCAGGCGCGGCTGCGGGCGGTCTTCACGCCGATCTCGTCGAGGCGCTCGATGAAGAGCCGCCGGTCCTCGGTGTCGCGGATCGCCTTGATCGGCGTGCCGAGCACCCGCACGCCGTACTTGTCGAGGATGCCCGAGTCGTGGAGCTCGAGCCCGCAGTTGAGCGCCGTCTGCCCGCCGAAGGAGAGGGCGATCGCGTCGACCTCCTCCTTGACGATGATCCGCTCGACGAACTCCGGGGTGACCGCGCAGAGGTGGATGCGGTCTGCGAGCCCCTCGCTCGTCTGGATGGTGGCGATGTTGGGGTTCACGAGGACGGTGGCGATCCCCTCCTCCTTGAGGGCCTTGATCGCCTGCGACCCTGAGTAGTCGAACTCGCCGGCCTGACCGATCTGGAGCGCGCCGGAGCCGAGCACGAGGACGCGCCGGGGTTTCTTGGGGAGATACGCGCCGTACATGGCTCAGCTCCTTCCTGCGGTGGGGGTGGCGCGGGGATCCGCGGCAGCGGTCCCCGCGGTCTTGAGTCGCGAATCGGAGGACCCCTTCATCGCGCCGCAGAGGCGGAGGAAGTCGTCGAACAGGTAGCCTGCGTCCTCGGGCCCGGGCGTCGCCTCGGGGTGGAACTGGACGCTGAAGAAGGGGCGGAGCCGCGAGCGGATGCCCTCGTTGGTGCCGTCGTTGATGTTGACGAACCAGGGCTCCCACTCGGCGGGCAGCGACTCGTGCTTCACCGCGTACCCGTGGTTCTGGCTCGTGACGTAACAACGGCGGCTCAGGAGGTCCTGCACCGGCTGGTTCACGCCGCGATGGCCGTACGGCAGCTTGAAGGTGTCGCCGCCGGCGGCCAGCGCGAGGATCTGGTTGCCGAGGCAGATGCCGAAGATCGGCTTCGTGTAGGTCCCGAGCAGGCCGCGCACCGCGGCGACCAGCTGGCCGAGGTCCTTGGGGTCGCCAGGGCCGTTGCCGATGAGGACGCCGTCGGCGCTCTCGGCGAGCTCGGCGATGGGCGCGTGGTAGGGGGCGCGGATGACGGTGACCCCGCGCCGCAGGAGCGAGCGGACGATGTTGTCCTTCGCGCCCGCGTCGATGAGGAGCACCTTCAGGGGGCCGCCCTCGTACGTGATGGGCTCGCGGGGCGAAACGAGGCGGAACACCTCCTCGCGCATGTCCACGGCCTCGGCCGAGCGCTTCACCCGCTCCAGGTCCATCTCGGCCGGGAACAGCCAGCCCTTCATCGTCCCGACCTCCCGGAGCCGCCGCGTCAGCGTGCGCGTGTCGATCCCCGTGATCGCCGGGATGCCCTCGCTGGCGAGCCAGGCGCCGAGCGAGCGGACCGCGGCGTGGTGGCTGTAGCGCTCCACGTAGCTCTGGACCACGAGCCCCTGCAGCTGGATGCGGTCGGCCTCGTAGGGCCCGTCGACGCTGCCTGCTTTGCGCGGCGCGGGCACGCCGTAGCTGCCCACGAGCGGGTACGTGATCGTCAGGATCTGGCCTCTGTACGAGGGATCCGTGAGCGTCTCGACGTACCCCGTCATGCCGGTGTTGAAGACGACCTCGCCGCTCACCGCGCGCGGGGCGCCGAAGCACCGGCCCGTCATGGTCGTGCCGTCTTCGAGTACGAGCTTCATCCGATTCGCATCCATCCTCTTTGACCGCCTGGGCCGCCGCGGCGCGGACCCTTACGCAGGAGGGGCCGTGAGCGCATGCAGCGCCGTGGGCCCATGGGGTACCAGGTCCGCGCGCACGCCGCGCGGCGGGCCGGCATCATGCTCGAGGCAAGGCGTCCAAGCACCCCCGGTCGTCGGAGCCGGTTGCTCCGGCGCTCCGTCGAGGTGGGGCAGGGCGCCCGGCGTCCCGTTCTTCCACATGCCGGGGACGCCCATTTGCCGTCCCCTCGCTCCACGTCAACCACGAACTTTCGGCCGGGCCTCCACGGCCGCTTCCGGCGGGCTTTTCGCGGCCTGCCAGGAGCGCGCGCGGTCTGCCTAGAGGGCCGGCGCGCGCTCGAGGTAGGCCCGCTCGAGCACGAGCACGTCCATCTTGGTCCGGAGGAAGCAGTCGAGCGCTTCCTTTGGGGTGCAAACGATCGGCTCGCTCGCGTTGAAGGAGGTGTTCAGGAGGACGGGCGTGCCCGTCTGCCGGCCGAACTCGCTGAGGAGCGCGTGGTAGCGCGGGTTCTCCTGGGCGGTCACCGTCTGGAGGCGCCCCGTGCCGTCGACGTGGGTCACGGCGGGGATCTCGGCGCGGCGCTCGGGCTTGATCTTGTAGACCTTGACCATGAACGGGTCCGGCGAGGTCTGCTCGAAGTAGTCGCCGACGCGCTCGAGGGGCAGCGCCGGCGCGAAGGGGCGGAACATCTCGCGGCGCTTGATCCGCTCGTTCATCGCGTCCTTGATGTCCGGCCGCCGCGGGTCGCAGAGGATGCTGCGGTTGCCGAGCGCGCGCGGGCCGTACTCCATCCGCCCCTGGAACCAGCCGACCACCTTGCCCTCGCTGATCGCCCTGGCGACGCGGGGGATCAGGTCCTCGTCGGGGAGGGTCTCGAACGCGACCTGCTCCTTCCGGAGCAGCTCGTCGATGGTCTCCTGCGAGAAGGCCGGGCCGAAGTAGCTGTGCGTCTGGTGGAAGCCGCGCGGGTTGTCGAGCTTGTGGTGGTGGACGTAGAGCGCCGCCCCGAACGACGTGCCCGCGTCGCCGGCCGCTGGCTGGATGAAGACGTCGTCGAACAGCCCCTTCGGCCGGATCTTCCCCGCCGCCACGCTGTTGTAGGCGCAGCCGCCCGCGAGGGCGAGGCGCGGCGAGCCGGTGAGGTGCTTCGCCGTCGCGAGCAGTTCGAAGTAGACCTCCTCGAACGCCGCCTGCGTCGAGGCGGCGACCGCCATGAAGCGATCTTCCATCCGGCTCTTCGGGCTGCGGGCGGGGCCGAGCAGGTCGATCAGGCGCTCGGAGTGGATGGGGCCGTAGCGGGGCTCGCCCTCCCAGGTCATCGCGATGCCCTTCGTGTGGTGCTGGAAGTACTCTAGCCCGAGCTCGAACGCCCCGTCCTTGACGCGCACCACCTGCCGGAGCTTGTCGAGCAGATCCGGCTGGCCGTAGGACGACAGCCCCATGACCTTGTACTCGTCGCCGAACTTGGGGAACCCGAGGTACTGCGTCAGGCCCGAGTAGAACAGCCCGAGCGAGTGGGGGAAGCCGACGTGCCGGAGGATCTCCAGCTTGTTGCCGCGGCCGCGCGCCCACATCGTGCTGACGAAGTCGCCGAAGGCGTCGATGGACAGGACCGCCGCCTCGTCGAAGCCCGAGGGGAAGAACGCGGAGGCGAGGTGCGCGCGGTGGTGCTCGACGTTGTGCGACGCGGCGCGGATGCGCTTCGGGTCGACGCCGAGCGCGGCGCCGAGGTGCACCTTCGGGTCGCTCGCGCCGAGAGAGCCCTTGAGGAGCCCCGCCGGTGAGCGCCGCGTCAGCGCGTAGAGGAGCTTGTCGCCGAGGTGCGCCCTCGTGTCGCGGCTGATCGCGATGTGATCGATGTCCTCGACCCGCGCGCCCGCGGCGCCGAGGCAGTACTCGACCGCCAGCCGCGGGAAGCCCGCGCAGTGCTTGATCCTGCTGAACCGCTCCTCCTCCGCCGCCGCCACGAGCTGGCCGTCGACGAGCAGGGCGGCCGACGCATCGCCGTGGTAGGCGTTGATCCCGAGGATGAGCATCGCTCCGCCATCTTCCGGTGCCCCCGCGCGACGGTCAAGGTGAGCCCTCCGCCCGAGCGCGGTGGGATCGAGCGCGGGTTCGTGACGTAAATTCGCCGGCCGCGTGGCAATGCTGCGCGCTGGAGGCAATGCCTCGCGCTGTGGGCAATGCGCAGCGCGCGGTCAGATCTCCGCGAGGCGGATGGCCTCGAGGCGATCGCCCTCGTCGATGCGCTCCCGATCGGCCGGCACGAGGACGAGCGCGTCGGCCTCGGCGAAGCTCGTGACGGCGCCCGACGCCTGGTTCGCGGCGATGCGGGCGACGAGCTCGCCGCTCGAGGCGTCGAGGCGGGTGCGGAGGAACTCGGCGCGACCGGTCTGGCGCCTGAGCGCGCTGTCCGCGCGGACGATCACGCGGGGCGGCCGCGGCGCCGCGTCGCCCTGGAGGGCGCGGAGCAGCGGCACGCCGAAGAGGACGAACGTGAGCGAGGCCGAGGCCGGATTGCCTGGCAGCCCGAGCACGTGGACGACGCCACACCGCGAGAGCTCGGCGCGCCCCACCGCGAGCGGCTTGCCCGGCTTGATGGCGACGCGCCAGAAATCGAGCGACACGCCGGCTGCCTCGAGCGCGGGGCGGACGATGTCGTGATCGCCGACGCTCACGCCGCCGACGGTCACCACGAGATCGGACCCGCGCAGCGCCGTCGACACCGCCTCGGCGGCGCGCGCCGCGTCGTCGGGGACGAACGGCGCGATGCGGACCGCAGCGCCCGCCGCGCGCGCGGTCGCGGCGATGAAGTAGCTGTTCGACTCCGGGATCGTGCCCGCGGGGCCGGGCGAGCCGGGCGCGCGCAGCTCGTCGCCGGAGCACATCACCGTGACCACGGGGCGGCGCGCGACGAGGACGCTCGGGCGATCGAGCGCGGCCGCGAGCGCGACCTTCCCCGGGGTGAGCCGCGCTCCTCTGCGCAGCGGGACGGCGCCCTCCGCGAGGTCCGCGCCCCGGCGGCGCACCCAGGCGCCCGCCCGCGGCGCTTCCTGCAGGGTGATCTCGTCGCCGCTGCGCACGGCGTTCTCCTGCGGCGCGATCGTGTCGGCGCCGGGCGGCAGCCGCGCGCCGGTGAAGATCCGACACGCCGTGCCCGGGTGGAGCGCCGGCAGCGGGCGGCCGGCCGCGCTCTCGCCGCGGACGGGCAGCCTGAAGGGCCCGCTGCCCGCGAGGTCGGCCGAGGTGATGGCGTAGCCGTCCATCGCGCTGTAGTCGAAGGCGGGCATCGCGTCGGCGGCCGCGATGTCCTCGGCAAGCACGCGCCCTGCCGCGTCGTCGAGCGGCACCCGCTCGGGGCCGACCGGGGCAGCGGTCGCGAGCAGCCGATCGAGCGCCTCTTCGAAGGGGATCATCCGCGCTGCTCCTCGCCCTGCACGGGCTGTGGGTGCCGGTGGTGGTGTCCGCCCTTGCCGGACGCCAGCGTGACCGCGTGGGCAAGGACGGGGCCGATGATCTGCGTGACGGCGAGCTCCACCGCCTTCGGGCTGCCGGGCAGCGCGATCACCACGAGCCCTCGCGCGACGCCCGCCGCGGCGCGCGACAGGATGGCGTTCGGCCCGATCGCGTCCCAGCTCAGGCGCCGGAATGCCTCGCCGAAGCCGTCGAGCGTCTTCTCGAAGAGCGGCGCGAGCGCCTCGAGGGTCCGGTCGCGCGGGGCGATCCCGGTCCCGCCTGTGGTGACGACCGCGTCGGCCGAGCCTGCGTCCGCGATCTGAACGATCGCCGCTCGCAGCAGCTCGGGCTCCTCGCGGATGACGGCGTGGGAGGTCACGGAGAAGCCGGCGCGCTTCAGGAGCTCGCCGAGGAGCTGTCCGCCCTCGTCATCGTCGAGGGTGCGGGTGTCACTGAGCGTCAGCGTGGCGACGCGCACGGGGGAGCGGCTCATGCGGCAGGTTTACGCCTGTCCCCCGCGGTTGGCGAACTCTTGACGACACCGGCGCGGCGTCGCGGCGGACTTCGCGCGGGCGCGGTGGCCTCGTGGCGCGGCGGCGCGGTGGCTCGACCGGGCGAAGGCGGCCTCGCTGCGTCCCTGGCGCCCCCGCCGCGCTCGGTGCGCCCCCGCCGCGCGTGGCGCGGCCTTGTCGCTCCGACGTCATCGACGGCGGATGGCTTTCGCCTCGTCGCTGCGCTAGGGGAGCGACGTGTCAGGCCCTCTGATCCCTTACATCGAGCTCCCCGAGATCCCGCTCGCTTTCCTGGAGCACATCCCGCTCGTGGGGCAGCTCATCGATCCGGCGAAGCCGCCCTCGATCAAGCCGTTCGGCACGCTGGTGGCGCTCGGCGTCTACATCGGCGCCGTCGTCGCCACGCGGCACGCGCGCGAGCGGCGCCTCGACGAGAAGAAGATGAGCGAGTTCATCTTCTGGGTCGTGGCGGCCGGGTTCATCGGTGGGCACGTCCTCGACGCGATCTTCTATCACCCGCAGCGGGTCGCTCGAGATCCTCTCTACCTCTTCGCGCTCTGGGACGGCCTGTCGAGCTTCGGCGGCTTCACCGGCGCGCTGATCGGCGCCTTCGCGTGGCGCTTCTATCGCCGCGAGCGGATCATGCCCTACTGCGAGGTCGTCAACAGCGCGTTTCCGCTCGCGTGGGTGTTCGGGCGCGCGGGCTGCGCGTCGGTCCACGATCATCCGGGCCGTATTTCCGACGCATGGTTCGCGGTCCAATACCCGCTCGGGACGGGACACGTCGGCCGGTTCGATCTCGGCCTATATGAGTGTGTGCTCGCGATCCCGCTCGCGATCGCGTTCGCGGTGCTCTGGCGCCGGAACCCCCATCGTCCGCTCGGCTTCTACACCGGGATCATGTGCACCGCGTACGCTCCGGTGCGGTTCGCGCTCGATTTCCTGCGCGAGCGGGAGGGCACAGTCGTCGGCGGCGATCCGCGTTATGCCGGTCTCACTCCCGCGCAGTGGGCATGCTTCGGTCTGTTCGCGGTGGGGCTCTATTTCCTGCGCATGGCGGCGCGCGGCGAACCGTCGAGCGCCGGGGCGAGCCCGCTGGACGGCGCTTCGCGCGTCGCGGACGACGATCCGTCCGACGAGGACGATGAGGCCGAGGCGCCTCGGGCCTCCCGCGCCCGGGCCGAGAGGTGATCCCGCACCTGGGCACCTTGGACCGGTCGTTTCGGGTTTCGGGCAGATCCACGCCGCGCGATGCGCTCATCCGCTGGGCGGCGCTGGACCGCTCGGCCCTCCCGAGCGCCGGGTTTCCCGAGCGCCGGTCTGGCGACGCCCGCCTGTGACGGAGCGCGCTCTGCGGGGTCCCTGGTCGCCTGGACCGGCGCCCCGGTCCTCCGGACCGGCGCTCGCGTGAGGGGCGAAGGCGCGGAGGGGCCCGGGACGGCTCCTTCCGGGCCTTCATTTGGCTCGCCCGCCCGTGGCGGGTCCCTTGACGCGCCAGGGGCGCCAGATATCGTGGGGTGGAGTTTGCACCAGAGGGTCGGCCCGCCGACCTTCGCTCGATTGAGCTCGGTCGCTCCTTCCGCCGACGGAGGAGCGACCGAGGCGCGCTCGCAAAAGGCTCCGCGTCATCGACATCGATCACGGAGCGAGTGGACCAAATAAGAGGGAACGCAGGGGCCAACCCCAGGTTTTTCTACAATGGCTGAAGATTCGCGTAAGTTGTTCGTGGCGGGCTTGCCCGACTCCATCACCGAAGACGTTTTGCGGCAGCTCTTCGAGGCCACCGGCGGCAACGTCGTCGAGGTCAGTCTTCCGAAAGATCGCGCGACGGGTCGTCCGCGCGGGTTCGGCTTCGTCACACTCTCGACGACCGGCGAAGCCAACGCCGCGCGCGAGTCGCTCGACGGTTCATTTCAGGGCGGCAAGTCCATCTCGGTCCGCCCCTTCCAGGCCGAGCCGCCGCGGCGCGAGGGGCGCCCGATGGGCCCCGGCGGTGGCCCCGGCGGCGGTCCAGGTGGCCCTGGCGGCGGTGGCGGTATGGGCGGCGGCGGCCTGGCTGCAGCGCCCGATCGCACCCTCTACGTTGGCAATCTCCCCTACGACGCGAGCGTCGAGGAAGTCGAGGGGCTCATCGGCTCGACCGGCGCCGGTCCGGTGGTGCGGGTCCACCTCCCCATGGATCCTGACGGTCGCAAGCGCGGGTTCGGCTTCGTGACGATGGCGAGCGCCGAGGCGGCGCGCGCCGCGATCGATGCCCTGCGCGGCGTGGACGTGCGCGGTCGACGGCTCGTCGTCAACCTCGCTCACCCGAAGGGGGAGCGGCCGGCGCGCGAGGACCGTCCGGGCGGCTTCGGCGGCGGTGGCGGCGGCTTCGCGGGTGGCGGCGGCTTCGCGGGTGGCGGCGGCGGCGGCGGCTTCGCCGGCGGCGGCTTCGCCGGCGGTGGTGGTGGTGGTGGTGGTGCTCCTCCGCCGCCTGCGCGCAAGACGTTCGATGATCGCCGGCGGCGCGGCGCTCACGACGGGGACGGGCCTCCCGGGGCCGGTGGCGGCGCTGGTGGTGGCGGCCGGCGCAGCAACAACAAGAACTGGGATCGCGGCCGCACCGGTGACGACTGGGACGACGAATGAGCGCTCCCGGTTGACAACTGCATTGTTTCTCGTAGGGTAGCGCCCTCCAGACGGGCGGTCGGGCGTCGCTGATCCGGCACACGTCCTCTGGTGCCCCCCGCCGGTTGCGGTGCTAGCGCTTCCCGTGCTGCCCGTGCCTAGGTTCAACCAGGGCCGCCTGTGGAAACAGGTCGGCCCTGTCTTCGGAGACCTCCGATGCGCGACATCATCAAGCTGACGTGCGGCAACTGTGGCCGCGCGAACTACCACACGACGAAGAACAAGCGGACGATGACGGACAAGTTCGTCATCAAGAAGTTCTGCCCGACCGAGCGCAAGCACACCGAGCACAAAGAAGGCAAGATCTCGAAGGGCTAGGCCACGCTGCACCGCTGGCCGCTGCCGCCGGACCCGCGCAAGCGGGCGTCTGGTCGGGCTGCTGCGTCCTCCGCGGTGCTCGGCTTAACCTTTTTCCTTTCTAGGGCGAAGCGATGATCTTCGACTGGCTCTACGGCCTGTTCTCGAACGATCTCGCGATCGATCTCGGCACCGCAACCACCCTCATCTACGTGAAGGGCAAGGGGATCGTGTCATGCGAGCCCTCGGTGGTCGCCGTCCAGCGCGATGCTCGCGGCGGTAAGAAGGTGCTCGCCGTCGGCCGCGAGGCGAAGGAGATGCTCGGTCGCACCCCCGGCAACATCCAGGCGGTGCGACCGCTGCGCGACGGCGTCATCGCCGACTTCGAGATCACCGAGGCGATGCTCCGGTACTTCATCGCGCGCGCACACAACCGCCGCACGCTCGTCAAGCCGCGCATCATCATCTGCGTCCCGTTCGGCATCACCGAGGTCGAGAAGCGGGCGGTGAAGGAGAGCGCCGAGGGCGCTGGCGCGCGCGAGGTCTACCTCATCGAAGAGCCCATGGCGGCCGCGATCGGCGCCGGGCTGCCGATCACCGAGCCGAGCGGCAACATGGTCGTCGACATCGGCGGCGGCACGACCGAGGTCGCCGTGATCTCCCTCGCCGGCATCGTCTACTCGCAGAGCGTCCGCGTCGGCGGCGACAAGATGGACGAGTCGATCATGGCCTACATGAAGCGCAAGTACAACATGGCCATCGGCGAGCAGACCGCGGAGCGCATCAAGATCACGATCGGCAACGCGTACCCGCTCGAGCAGCAGCTCACGATGGAGGTCAAGGGGCGCGACATGGTCGCGGGCATCCCCAAGACGGTCGTCGTCAACTCCGACGAGATCCGCGACTCGCTGAGCGAGCCGACGAACGCCATCGTGGACGCCGTGCTCATCGCGCTGGAGCGCACGCCGCCCGAGCTGGCGGCCGACATCGTCGACAAGGGCATCGTGCTCACCGGCGGCGGCTCGCTCCTCAAGAACCTCGACGTGCTCCTCCGCGAGGAGACGGGGTTGCCCGTGATGGTGTGCGATGACCCGATCAGCGCCGTGGTGCTCGGCAGCGGCAAGGCGCTGGATCACCTCGAGCTCTTGAAAGAGGTCACGATCAGCTGAGGGTCGTCTTCGTGTCCCGCCCGTGAGCACGCCGGCGGGGTGTTTGCGGCGCGCGGCGAGCCGCCCCGCGCCGGGGTGGCGCCGCGCGCGGCGTCGAGAGGGGTGGCCTCGCGGGGCGCCTCGTACTACCTGGGTCCGGGAGCCACGGTGAACCTCAAACGCTACCGCGACTTCGTGATCGTGCTGTTGGCGCTCGCGGTGCCGTTCTGGTTCCTGCGCGCCAGCATGCGCGACCCCAAGCAGAACACGGGGGCCGACCGGATCATCATCAGCATCGCGGCGCCGATCCAGTACGCGGCCGCGACGCTGGCGCGCGGGATCTCGAACCTCTGGGGCGACTACATCTACCTGGTCGACGTCAAGGAAGACAACGCCAGGCAGGCCTCGCAGATCGCCCGCCTCCGAGAGCGGGTGCGGAAGCTCGAGGCGCTCGAGGAAGAGAACCGCCGCCTGCGCAGGCTGCTCGACCTGCGCCAGAGCCTCCGGACCGACGTGGTGAGCGCCCAGGTCGTCGGTAAGAGCACCAACGATTTCTTCCGGGTGGTTCGCGTCACGCTCGATCGCGAGGCGCGGGACATCGGCTCCAACTTGCCGGTCCTCTCCGCGGACGGCGTCGTCGGCACCACGCTGAAGAGCGCCGGCGACACGGTCGACGTGCGGCTCGTCGTCGATGGGGGCAGCGGCGTCGACGTGGTGGTCGAGCGCACCGGCGCGCGCGGCTTCGTCCGCGGCACGGGCGACGAGAGCAAGTACTCCTGCAGCGTCGAGTACGTGCAGCGCACCGACGAGATCGAGGTCGGCGATCTGCTCGTGACGAGCGGCGTCGGCCGGCGCTTCCCGAAGGGGATCCCGGTCGGGACCGTGACGCAGGTCGTCCGTCGCGACTTCGGCATCTACCAGCAGGTGTACGTCGCGCCGGCGGTCGATTTCTCCCGGCTGGAGGAGGTGCTCATCGTGACGACGACGCCTCCGGAGGAGACGCCCCCCCAGGCGCAGCGGAGGTGACGCGATGAGAAACTCCGCGTTCCTGGCGATGGGGGCCGCCCTGCTGATCCTTCAGTCGAACCTGTTCCGGCTCATCGGCAAGCTGAACATCCCGGGCTCCACGCCGAGCCTGCTCCTGCCGCTCGTCGTGTTCATGGGGGTGCACGAGTACTCGATCGCGCGGGGCGCCGCGCTCGCGTTCCTGCTCGGGTACCTGCTCGATCTCTTCACCGGCGCGCCGGTCGGCCTGTTCACCTTCATCACCGTCGCGACCTTCGTCGTCTCGCGGGTGGCCGGCGTGCGGCTCGCCGCGCAGACGCTCCTCACGAAGATCGCGCTGGCCTTCGTCTTCGGCCTCGTCGAGGGGGTGCTCATCGTGATCCTCACCGCCATCTTCGGGGGCGACGCGGCGCGCACCCGCGCGCTCGCCCGGCTCGTCGCGCCGCACGCGGTCTCGACGGCGCTGTTCGCGCCGTTCGTCTTCCGGCTGGCCGAGCGCGTGCACCAGGCGACGATCAACGTCCCGCGGCCAGGGGAGAGCCCGCGGTGAGCCTGCTCGTCCAGCGCTCCGACGTGAGCGAGTTCCGCCGGCGCTTCCGGTGGATCGCGCTCGGCATGGTCGTCGGATTCATGGTGCTGCTCGGGCGCCTGTTCTACCTGCAGATCCTCGAGGTCGACGAGAACAAGGCCATCGCTCGCGAGAACATCGTTCGGCGCGTGACGCTCGCGACCACGCGCGGGATCATCCGGGACAAGAACGGCAAGGTGCTCGCGGCGAGCCGGCCGTCCTACAACGTCTACGTCGTCCCGCGGCGCCTCGACATGGAGACGATCTGGCCGAAGCTCGTCGAGTACCTCGGCATCGGGATCGAGGAGCGCGCCCGGCTGGAGGCGCTGATCACCTCGATCCGCGCCGACGAGGGCCCGCGAAAGAACCAGCAGATCCTGCTCAAAGAGGACATCTCGCGCGACGCCGTGGCGACCTTGGCGACGCACGACGCCGAGCTGCCGGGGGTCGACGTGGTGCCCGTCCCGGTGCGCTACTACCCGTACGAGGAGGTCGGCTCGCACGTCCTCGGCTACATGGCCGAGGTGGACGCCGAGCGGCTCGCGTCGCTCCGCAGCGTCGGGTACATCGAGGGCGATCGCATCGGCGTCACCGGCATCGAGCGCGCCTGGGAGAGCTACCTGCGCGGCACGCGCGGCTGGGAGAAGGTGCTCGTCGACGCCAAGGGGCGGCGCAGGACGGGCGGCGACGGGATCATCGAGGAGCCGCGGCGGGTGGACCCGATCCCCGGCCGCGATCTCCGGCTGACGCTCGACGCCGACATCCAGAAGGCGATCGACAAGGCGATGCGCGGCGAGCTCGCCGGCGGCGTCGCGGTCATCGACGTGCGCACCGGGCGGATCCTCGGGCTGTACTCGAAGCCCGGCTACAACCCGAACGCGCTCTCCGGCGGCTCGGGGAAGCAGGTCATCCGCGACGCGTTCCGGAGGCTCTACTCGGATCCGCTGAAGCCCGCGCTCGACAAGACGCTGTCCGGGGCGTACCCGCCCGGCTCGACGTTCAAGCCGTTCACCGCGCTTGCGGCGCTCGAGAAGGGGCTCATCGATCCCCGCCAGTCCTCGCGGTGCCGGGGCGCGCTGACGTTCGGCAAGCGCACCTTCCGGTGCACGCACGTGCACGGGCCGGTCGCGATGCAGCAGGCGATCGCCGAGTCGTGCAACGTCTACTTCTACCGGCTCGCGGCGGAGTACGGCGTCGGCATGGACGTCATCGCGGAGATGGGCCAGCGCTACGGGCTCGGCGCGCGGACGGGGCTCGGTATCAACGCCGAGGCGGGGGGCAGGATGCCCACCCGGGCGTGGATGACGCTCCGGAACAAGGGCCAGTTCCGGCTCGGGTTCGGCCTGAACGCGGCGATCGGCCAGGGCGCGACGACGGTCACGGTGCTCCAGCTCGCGCTCGCGTACGCGGCGCTCGCGAACGGCGGCACGCTGTACCAGCCGCAGATCGTGCGGGCCGTCGAGACGAGCGCCGGCACGGTCGTCCAGGAGTTCACGCCGCGCGTGCGCCGCCAGATCGACATTCGGCCGGAGAACC
Organism: Sorangium sp. So ce302; assembly: GCF_051530145.1. Lineage (GTDB taxonomy): Bacteria > Myxococcota_A > Polyangia > Polyangiales > Polyangiaceae > Sorangium > Sorangium cellulosum_B. The sequence goes on from NZ_CP150326.1 coordinate 3,507,375, forward strand.
TCTCCCTCGTGCACCGGGCGATGGTCGCCGGCGTGAACGAGGAGGGCGGCACGGCCTTCAAGGCGCGCGTCGCGGGCGTGGAGATGGCGGGCAAGACGGGGACCGCGCAGGTCTCGCACCGGCTCACCCGCGGCGTCGAGGCCGAGCGGGTCTGGTACTTCAACCGCGAGCACGCCTGGTTCGCCGGCTACGCGCCGGCGCGCTCGCCCGAGGTCGCCGTGGTCGTGCTCGTCGAGCACGGCGGCACGGGCGGCAAGCACGCGGCGCCGGTCGCCTTCGAGGTCGTCCGCGCGTACCAGGAGCTCGCGAAGGAGCGCCGCGGCGGCGCGAACGAGGGGCCGCGCGCGGGCAAGAGCAGCGCGGGCCGCGCGCCCGCCGCGTCGGGGCGCGCGCCATGATCCGGGGTGACTCTCTCTCTTCGCGCGATCGCGATCATTTCGACTGGCCGCTCTTCATCGCCGCGGTGGCCATCGCGGTGCTCGGCGTCGTCAACCTCTACAGCGCGACGAGCGTCTACTCCGGCGCGCGCGCGGAGCTCTACATCAGCCAGGTGTACTGGCTGTTCATGGGCGGCATCATCGGCGGCGTGCTGATCGCGCTCGACTACCGGCACCTCGAGCGCCTCGGCTACGTGCTCTACACGTTCGGCGTCTTCTCGCTGGCGCTCGTCTTCGTGCTCGCGCGCGACGTGCGCGGCTCCGCCCGGTGGATCGAGTTCGGCGCGTTCCGGTTCCAGCCCAGCGAGTTCATGAAGGTGTTCCTGGTCATCGCGCTGGCGAAGTTCCTGCACGACGATCCGCGCAACGAGGGCCGCACCCTCCGCGATCTGGCGATCCCGGCGGCGCTGACGGCGGTCCCTGCGCTCCTCGTGCTCAAGCAGCCCGATCTCGGGACGGCGACCATCCTCGTGTTCGTGTTCCTGACGATCGCGGCGGTCACGCGCGTGCGGTGGAGGAGCGCCGCGCTGTTCGTCGTGTCCATCGCGGTGGCGATCCCGATCATCTGGGAGTACGTGCTGCTCGACTACCAGCGCGCGCGCGTGCTCGTGTTCCTCCACCCCGAGGAGGACCTCCTGCACCGCGGCTGGCACGCCCACCATTCGCGCGTGGCGATCGGCAACGGCGGGCTGTTCGGCAACGGGTACCTCCGGGGCACGCAGAACCAGTTCCTCTTCCTGCCGGATCAGTTCTCCGATTTCCCGTTCCCTGTCTTCGCCGAGGAGTGGGGGTTCGTCGGGGGCGTGGTGCTCGTGTGCCTCTATGCGTTCCTGGTCGTGTGGGGGATCCGCATCGCGTCGATGGCGAAGGACCGCTTCGGCGCGGTGCTCGGCGTCGGCTGCGCGGCGATCATCTTCTGGCACGCGGTCATCAACCTCGGCATGACCTCGGGCGTTCTGCCGGTCGTCGGCGTCGGGCTGCCTCTGTTCTCGTACGGCGGATCGAGCGTGACCACGGTGATGGTGGCGATCTCGCTGCTCATGAGCGTGTCGATGCGCCGCTACTCCGGCGTCGCCTCGCTCGATCGGCTGTGACGGCGCGGCGGGCGTGCTCCCGCCGCGTGGACTCAAATCGCGCCTTCTGCGAGCCGCGCCTCGATGACGAACGCGAAGGCCTTGAGCGCGTCGCGCTCGGTGATCTCGCCGCCAGCGCGCGCTCTGCGGACCACGGCGCGAAAGCCGAGGTAGCGGCGCCCGTCCAGGCCGAGCAGCGCCGGCACCGTCGCTGGATCGCGCGCCGTGCCGCTCGAGCCCGCGAGCTCCGCCGCTTTGTCGAAGATCCCCGCGACGAGCGCGTCGCAGCGCTCGAGCGCGACGGCATACCGCTCCGCGGCGATCGTCGCCTCGATCTCCGCGATCGCCTCCCGCTCGGCGGCCGGCCAGAGCGCGACGAACGAGAGGCCCGGCTGGGCGAGGTGCCTCGTCGCCGCGGACGGGCCGTCCGCGCGCGCGGTCGCCGGGGCGTCCGCCTGCGCGACCAGCCTCCGGGCGGCGAGCCGCAGCGACGACGGGAGCCCGCGGCTCACCGGATCCCTGACGCCGGCGCTGCGCGGATCGAGCTCGCCGCCACGTGACGCGGTCACGCCGGGCGCCGCCGCGCCCTCGCTCGGGTCGCCGATCGTCGAGTCCGGTGGCATCGTCGACCACGGCTTGCTGGGCGGCGCGAGCCGCGAGATCACCGCGTCGAGCGGCGCCGACGGCGGCGGCGACGCGTCGCGCAGGGCGGTGGCGAGCCCGCCCTCGATCGCGTCGAACCCGCCCAGCCCGCTCCCCATCGCGTCGGGCAGGCGGCTCTCGAAGGCGCGCAGGACCGCGGCGCTGATCTCCTCGAGCCCCTCGTAGAGCCCGAGCCCCGTCTTCGCCGACGTGGCCAGCGAGGAGACGCGGGACGGGTTCAACATCGCGTCGAGCTCCGAGAGCGGCAGCAAACCGGGCAAATCGCGCTTGTTGTGCTGGAAAATGTGCGGGACGTGCTCCAGCGCCCGCCCCTGCTCGGCGAGGTTCTCGCGCAGGTTCTCCATGCTCTCCATGTTGGCGTCGGCGCGAACGGCCTGCGAATCGCTGACGAACACGATGCCGTCGGCGCCCGTGAGCACCAGCTTTCGGGTCGCGTTGAAGTAGACCTGCCCTGGCACCGTGAAGAGCTGGAGCCTCACGTTCATCCCGCGCAGCTGCGGGAGCCGGACCGGCAAGAAGTCGAAGTAGAGCGTTCGATCGACCGGCGTCGCGAGGGAGACGAGCTTGCCGCGGTACTCGGGCTTTGCCGTGGCGTGCAAGTACTCCAGCGTGGTCGTCTTGCCTCCGAGGCCGGGCCCGTAATAGACGATCTTGAAGACGAGCTCGCGCGACAGTGGGTTCACCGACGCCATGGGCGGCGGCGACGATACACGAAAAGGCGAACGAGAGCGCCGGGGTGTGCGCGGGCGCATGAAAACCAGGCGCGCACCCGCGTGCCCGCCAGGGCGGGGCACCGGAGGTGCGGCCGGCGCGGCGCGCCGTCAGCGGAGGCCGACGAGCGGCTCGAACTTGTCCTTCTGGCCGATCTGGAGCATGAGCGCGACCTGGCCCCGCTGCGCCTGGAAGTAATCGAGCCGCAGCCGGTGCGTCCCCTCCGTGAGGCGGGCCTCGCCGTCCACGGTCTTCGCGCTGTGGACTCCGTCGTTCGCGACCACGCGCTTGTCGTCGATGTAGAGGACCGCGCCGTCGTCCGAGGTGAGCCTGAGCTGGAACACGCCTTCCTGGGGCGCCTTGAACTCGCCCTCGAACCGGATCGCGAACCACTCGTTCTGCGCGAGCGCGCCTGGGAAGCCGCCGGAGAAGTCCTGCGACTTCACCTCGAACTTGTCCGTGTACAGCACCGCGAACGGCACGAGCCCGTCGAAGGTCGGGAGCTTCTGGGTGTTCTCGGGGATCACGTACGCGAGCCCCCGGAAGGCGCCGCCCTCCCCGTTGCCGAACGCGTTCGGGGCGGTGATGCGCGGCGCGTTGTTCGTGGGCAGGCGCCACTTCGGGGTCCTGCGCCGCTCGGGCTCCGGGTCGGGCTTGGCCGGCTTGCGCGACCGGGGGGCCTTCTTGGCGGGCGGCGGGGGCGGCGGCGAGGCCTCTGCCGGCGTATTGCCGCTCTGGATGGTGACATGGCAGCCGCTGAGGAGAGACGCGGCAAGCACGCACGAGGCGATGTGCGACGAGGTTCGGACCATGACGTCTCCTGAGAGGGAACGGACGGATTGGCCCGTCCCCACGTGAATGCGAGGATGGCGCTTAGACGTTCGAACCGTGCGCCGCAATCAGCGTCACGTCGCGTCAGGGGCCCCCGGCACGAGCGAGCCCGCCGGTCGAGCCCCGAGCGCCTCGAGCACGTCCTCGGGAAACCCTGTGGCTTGGCCGTGCAGCACGGGCCCGGGCGCCTCCTGCCGCGCGTTCCCGTCGAGCGATTCCGCGGCGCGCCAGACCGACGAGCGCTGGGCGAGCGCGAGCGCGGCGAGGCAGGCGAGCACGCTGGCGAGCGCGCCGGCGTTCATCACGCCCTCGTACCGGCCCCGCGCGGGGCCCGCGTAGCTCAGCCCGAGCAGCGCGCCGCTCACGAGGCCCCCGATGTGCGCGGCGTTGTTGATGCGGATTCCCGTGCTCGACGCGTTCACGACGAAGCCGAAGAGGACGATGTAGAACACGGCCTGGAGCGCGAGGTCCTTCCATCGCGGGTCGCGGCGGCGGAGCAGCCAGCCGAGCAGGAGGCCCATCACGCCGAACACGGCGCCGCTCGCGCCCGCGGTGCACACGACCTCGGGCTGCACGAAGAGGTTCCATGCGGCGCTCGCGCCGAAGCCGAACAGGCCCGTGAGCACGTACGCGATCGCGAACCGCGCCGAGCCGACGGCGGGCTCGGCGGCGCGGGCGAGCATGCCGAGCGTCACCATGTTCATGCCGAAGTGGAGGACGCCCATGTGGACGAAGACCGCGGAGAGCAGCCGGAACGGCTCGAAGGGCACGCCGGGCGCGAGGAGGAGGGCGCCGAAGCGGAGGTAGCTCGACGTGTCCCACGCCGAGAGGAGGCCGAGATCGCGGGAGTGCGCGGCCATCAGCTGGCCGACGAACACAAACGCCGTGAGCCCGCCCAGGATCTTGGTCGCGAGCAGGCTTCGCCCGTCGAGGCGTCCTCGGGTGGGCGCGGCGTGGGCAGGAGGCGCGAGGAGCGGCGCGCCGCAGCGGATGCAGCGGCTGAAGTCGCCGCCGTTGAGGGCGCCGCAGCGCGCGCAGTGCAGCGAGCGCCTCCTTTCGCCGGACGGCCCCGCCGTCACAGGGCGGTCCCGAAGCGCTGCCCGGCGCTTGGGCGTGGGGGGGACCTGAACGCTGTATCGAGGGTCACCTGGGCTCCTTTCACGCCGGACGCTCGGCGTGGAGGCCGGCACAATGTGGCGGCTCCTGGCCGTAAGGTCCACGGGTTTGGGCCGTTGTCGAGGGGTGAATGCCGTGGCCCTCCCGCGCTCGGTTCCGCCTGCCGGCGCGCGCGCCCTCCTCGCGGGGGGCGCGCGGCGGCTCGCCGGCGGCGCGCAGGCGCTCCTGGACCGCGGGGCGCGCCGACCCGAGAGGGGCGCGAGGCGGACACCGGTGCGCTCCGTTCTGCGTCCGGGTATCGTCGCCGCTGTGACGGCGGTGGCAGCAGCGAGGCCCGATCTCGAGGCGGAGCGCCTGCTGTGCGAGCGCGCGGCGCAGGGCGATCGCCTCGCGCTCGGGCAGCTGCTCCGCAAATACGGGCCAGCGCTGTACCGCGCGGTGCTGTTGCCCCGCCTCGGCTCCGACGCGGCCGCGCAGGACGCTCTGGCCGAGACGTACGCGCGCGTGATCGAGCGGTTCTACCAGTTCCAGTGGCAGAGCTGCGGCATCTATCCCTGGCTCCGCGTCATCGCGCTGCGCATCGCGCTCGACATGCTCCGCGCGCGCCGCCGCGAGGCGCTCTTCGAGCCCGAGGATCTCCAGCGCGAGATCGACGCGGCGGAGACCGACCTCACCGCGCGTGGAGAGGCCGAGCTCTGCGAGAAGCGCGATCTCGCGGACGCGCGGGCGCGCGTCGAGGACGCGCTCGGGCGCCTCAACCCCCGTTACGCCGAGGCGATCCGGCTACGGGTGCTCGAGGAGCGGCCCCGCGACGAGGTGGCCCTCGCGCTCGGGGTCAGCGTGGCGACGTTCGATGTCGTCCTGCACCGCGCCATGACCGCGCTGAAGAAGGCGATCGCCGCGCCGCGCGCGGAGCGCGAGGAAGGAGCGCGATGAAGCCGCGGCTGCCCTCGGATCCGCGTTCGCCGCCGACCGGCGACGGGCCCCTGGAGCGCCGCGCCGGCGCGGATCGCGGCCGGCGGCTCGCGCTCGTCGTGCCCGTCGCGGAGCCCGTCGCGCCTGCGTCCGACGACGAGCTGGGCGCGGCGCGCGCGCTCGCGGAGGCGCTCGATCGCGGCGAGGTCCCGCTCGCGGACGCGCTCAGGGCGGCGGCCCGCCCCGACGGGCTCGACAGGGCGGACCACGAGGCGCTGCTCGCGCGCGCGCTCGGCGACGAGGGCGCGCCGCCGACCAAGGCCGAGCTGCGCGCCGCCGAGCGCCTGCGGGAGGCGCTCGAGCCCCGCGCCGCCGCCGGCGGTGGTCCGGGGCGGGGCGGCGGCTCCGGCGGCGAGGGGGCGCTCGGCTCGCCTGATGCACGCGACGATCTCGCGGAGCTCGCTGTCGCGCTCCGGGCTGCGTGGCGTCCGGCGGCGCTCCCGGAGCTCCCGGGGCGCGCGCTCATCGACCAGGCCCTCCGCGCCTCGCCCGCGCGCGGCCCCCGGCGCATCGCGCCGGTGACGATGGCGGCGCTCTCGACCCTCGCCGCGGCCGCGGCGGCCGTGGCGCTGATCGTCGGCCAGATCAGGGAGGAGCGCGCCTCCGTCGCGCGCGCGCCCGCGGCCGGTGCTCCGGCCGCGGCGCTCGCCGCGCGGCCCCTGCTGATCGAGGCGCGCTCGACCGCCGCGCTCTTCGATCCGGCCGCGCCCTTTCCGCGGGAGGGCGGTCAGACGGAGCGGATCGATCGCATCGCCGCCGCGCGCGCGTCCGATCTGCGCCAGAACCGCTACGCGGCGTGGGGGGTGCGCTGATGCGGGGCCCGCACCTCGTCGCCGTCTGCCTGGGGCTCTTCGCGGCGGCGCACCTCGGGTGCGCCCCGGGCGACGAGCGGGCGCGCGCTGCCGGGGGCCCGGGCGATCCGGGGTGCGCGTGCGCCCCGGCCCAGGTCGTCGATCCCACGCTCCTCGCCTTCCTCTCGAGGGCGCGCGCGGCGCACCATGCCGCCGACGTCGCGCTCGGCGCGGGCGATCGCGCCGCTGCGCTCCGCGCCCTGGAGGGGATCATCGCCGCGCCGAGGCCGCCGGGGGCGCCGCCGGAGGTCGCCGAGGTGACGGCGGACACGTACGCCCGGCTGGCGGAGCTCCGGAGCGAGGCCGGCGAGTTCGACGCCGCGGCGCGCGACATCGACGCGGGCCTCCGGTTGGCGCCGGCGCCTTCTCATTATCAAGGCCACCTCTACGAGGTCGCGGGCGTGGTCGAGGAGCGCCGCGCGAAGGCGCTCGAAGCGAAGGGGGATCGCGAGGCGGCGACGCAGGCCCGCGCGCGGGCGGTCGGGCTGCTGGAGCGGGCGATCTCGATCCAGGACCAGGTGATCACCGAGGCCCTGACGGGCCCCGGGGAAAAGCCGCGCTGAAGGGCGCGCTCGCCGTGGTCTGCAATTGCGACGGGCGCGCGTTCGTCGTTAGACTCGAGCGGGAGGGGGCCGCCGCTCGACCCGATGACGTTCCGTGTTCCAAGGCCGAAGCCCGGGTACGATCTCAAATCGCTCCCGCTGAAACCCGCGGAGGCGTTCCTCCTGTCCCGCATCGACGGCGTCCTGACGGATCGGGATCTGTCCTTGATCACGGGAATGTCGCACGGCGATACCGTCGAGGCGCTGCGCCGCTTGCGCGACCTCGGCGCGATCCTCCTGGATGGGGAGCCCTCCGGACAGCCTCCGCCGCGGGACGCCGCGCGGCGCGCGGCCGCGGTGGATCCGGAGAAGACGATGCCGTCCGGGTCCGAGGCCGTCCCGCTCGGCCGGGACGCGCTGCAGCAGATGGAGTCCCTGCCGCTCTACGATCCCGCCGAGCTCGACGAGCCGGTCGAGCTCGCCTCCGACCGGAAGCGGCGGATCCTCGACCTCTACTATCGTCTCGAGGATCTCAGTTATTACGCGCTGCTCGGCGTCCCGGATCAGGCGGACAAGAAGCAGATCAAGAGCGCCTACTACCAGCTCGCGCCAGAGTTCCATCCGGACACCTACTTCCGGAAGCAGCTCGGCTCCTACAAGCCGAAGATCGAGGCCATCTTCACGCGCATCACGCTGGCGCACGACACGCTGACGTCGAAGCAGCGGCGCGCCGAGTACGACGCGTACCTCGAGCAGACCCACAAGAACCGGACGATGGCGGCGCTGATCGAGCAGACGCCGCGCGACATCGCCACGATAACTACCGCCGTCGACGCCACGGTGCGCGCCGCGTTCGCCGATCCGCGCGACATGGGCGCGTCGCCCGGGCGTTATTCCTCCGAGCGCGCGCCCGCGGAGCAGGGCGCGTCCGCTGTGTCCTCCGGTGCCGCCGCGCCGGTTCAGCCGTCGCCGGCGCAGCCGCGCGCAGGAGGAGGCTCGCCCGACAACGGAGGCGCGCCGGCGCGGAGCGCAGCGCCGGCCACGCCTGTCGCGCCTGCCCCCACCGCCAAGGATCGGCGTGAGACGTTCGCGCGCAAGCTCACCGGAGGCTTGCGGCGCGCTCCGCCGGGGGTGCCCTCTGCGTCGGCGGCCGCTGCGTCCGGGGCAGCTGCAACGCCGGCCGCGGTGACCGCTGCGCCTCGGGCGGCCACCCCGCCGGCCGTGGCGACCGCTGCGCCTGGAACGGCCGTCGTGCCAGCTGCGGCGGCAGGCGCCCCTGCGGCGCCTCCGAAGATCCCTTCCGGCGTGCGTTCGCCGGAGTCGATACGGGCGGTCGAGGCGCTCAAGGCGCGTTACGAGAACGCCCGCAACGAGGCGCTCCGGAGCCAGATCGCGCGGTACTCCGACGTGGCTCGGGCCGCGCTCGAGCGGAGCGAGTTCGCGAGCGCGGCCAACGCGTACCGGATCGCCGCGTCGCTGGCTCCGGAGGACGCAGAGCTCCAGAGGGCGTCGGCCGAGGTGGAGCGCCTCGCGGCGGTGGCGCTGGCGGACGGGTACCTCAAGCAGGCCGAGTACGAGGCACAGACCGGCCGGTGGGTCGAGGCGGCGCTGAGCTACGTGAAGGTGTGCAACGGTCGCCCGGACGACGCCGGCGCGCACGAGCGGGTCGCGCACGCGACGCTCCAGGCCGGGGAGAGCTCGCGGCGGGCGGTGGAGTTTGCGCGGCGGGCGGTGGAGCTCGTGCCCGCCTCCGTGGAGTACCGGATCACGCTCGCGCTGTCGTACGCCGCCGCGGGGCTCGCAAAGAGCGCGGCCGGCGAGCTCGAACGCGCCGCCGAGCTCGCAGGGAACGATGGTAGGCTGCGCGGTCTCGTCGCGCAGGCGCGCGAGCAGGCCAAACAGCAGGGGAAGCAAGTCTAGCGCCGGCCCTTACAGAAGGCGCGTCGGCCTCGGGCAGGCCCGGGGCGGCGCCTTCCGCATGGCCGGCGCACGATTGGCCCGCTCGGCTCCGCGAAACGGTCTAGCATCGTGGCCTCAGCGGCCGTTCGGGCCGAAGATCACAAGAGGAGCAGCGGCATCGATGGAGCGTGTCATCGGCATTGACCTTGGCACCACGAACTCGTGCGTTGCCATCGTCGAGGAGGGCGTCCCGACCGTCATCCCGAATCGCGGTGGGTACAAGACGACGCCGTCCATGGTCGCGATCACCGAGGCCGGCAAGCGGCTCTGCGGGCACATCGCGAAGCGGCAGGCGATCACCAACGCCGAGAACACGGTCTACGCCGCGAAGCGGCTGATCGGCCGGAAGTGGTCGTCCCCGCAGGTGAAGAACGCGATCCTGACCGCCTCGTACAAGATCGTCGAGGGGCCGCACGGCGACGTCCGCATCCAGCTGCGCGACAAGACGTACTCGGTCCCCGAGATCAGCGCGATGGTCCTCCAGGAGATGAAGCTGTTCGCCGAGGACTACCTCAACGAACCGGTCTCGAAGGCGGTCATCACGGTCCCCGCCTACTTCAACGACAACCAGCGGCAGGCGACGAAGGACGCGGGCCAGATCGCGGGGCTCGACGTCATCCGCATCGTCAACGAGCCGACGGCTGCAGCGCTCGCGTACGGGTTCGGCAAGAACGTCGAGAAGACGATCGCAGTCTTCGACCTCGGCGGCGGCACGTTCGACATCTCCGTGCTCGAGATCGGCGCGGGCGGGGTCTTCAAGGTCATCGCCACGGCGGGGGACACGTTCCTCGGCGGCGAGGACTTCGACGCGCGCGTCATCGACTGGCTTGTGCAGGGCTTCAAGGAGCAGCACGACGTCGATCTGCGGCAGGACCGGATGGCGCTCCAGCGGCTCAAGGACGCGGCCGAGAAGGCGAAGTGCGAGCTGTCCAGCGTCCTGGAGACCGAGATCAACCTGCCGTTCATCATCTCGAGCGCGCGGAACGAGGCGCTGCACCTCCAGCGGACGCTCTCGCGGGCCACGCTGCAGGAGCTGTGCGAGGACCTCGTCGAGCGGTGCATCGAGATCTGCAGCCAGACGCTCGAGGATGCGCGGCTCGACCGCGACGAGATCGAGGACGTCGTGCTCGTCGGCGGCATGACGCGCATGCCGAGGGTGCAGGAGGCCGTCCGCGACTTCTTCGAGCGTGAGCCGTGCAAGGGGGTGCACCCCGACGAGGTGGTTGCGCTCGGCGCGGCGGTGCAGGGCGCCGCGCTCGTGGACGAGACGAAGCAGATGATCCTGCTCGACGTCACGCCGCACGCGCTCGGCATCATGACGTTCGGGTCGAACTTCGAGGAGCTCATCCCGCAGAACACCACGGTGCCCACGAGCCGGTCGAAGATCTTCACGACGAGCCGCGACAACCAGACCGCCGTGAAGATCCTTGTCATGCAAGGCGAGCACCAGAAGGCGACGGACAACGAGCTGCTCGGCGAGTTCATCCTCACCGGCCTGCGCCGCGCGCCGAAGGGGCAGGTCGAGATCGAGGTCACGTTCGAGATCAACAGCGACGGCATCGTCTCGGTGAGCGCGAAGGATCTGGAGACGGGCCAGCAGCAGTCGATCCAGGTCACCGCGTCGAGCGGCCTCACGAAGGAGGAGGTCGGCGAGATGATGGAGGCGGCGAAGGAGTACCTCGTCGATCGCCGCGCGAGCGACCAGTTCGAGGGCGTCCGGCAGGAGGCCGAGAAGCTCATCGCCGAGATCGAGCGGATGTTCCCGCAGGTCGAGCAGATCGTGGCGTCCAGCGACTTCGGCCGCGACGCCATCGGCAAGGCGCGCGGGATCGTGGACCGCTCGCGTCAGGCCATCGGCCGGCGCGACGCGGCCGCGGTCAAGGAGCAGATGGAGGCGCTTTCGCGCACCCACCGGATGTTCAAGGGTGTCGTAGCCAGGCCACAGGGGTGAGGGGTGGCCGCGATGAGGGAAGACGATGCGGTCGGTGCCGCCTGACTCCAAGACCCTGGACTCCTCCTGGGGGCTCGACGAGGTGGACGAGCTCGAGGACACCCAACCGGTCGCCTCGAAGGAGCTCCTCGCGCTCGCCGCGCTCGCCCGCGAGGAGAAGGGCTCACCCCGCATGGAAACCCCGCCCGCCGGCACGCCTCTGCAGCCGGACGGCGAGGGCAAGATCACGCTCCCGCCGCCGATCCCGGTCAGCGACTACGTGGCAAAGATGATGACCCGCCGCTCTCACTCGAGCTCCGAGATCACCGCCCAGCGGCAGCGCCCTCCGGAGGCCTTTCCGCCGGAGGGGTACCCGCCCGTCCCGCCGCCGCGCCGGACGATCCCCTGGGAGCCGCCGCCTGGCTCCTCGTTCTCGGGCAAACACGGCGCTCCCGGCCGAGAGACCGCGAGGCTCGGCCTGGAGTGCGACGAGCCCGGGGTCCCGTCGCGGCCCGGCGGGCGGATTGGGTTCGGATCGCTCGACGCCGAGCGCGACTTCGGGTCGGAGCTCGACGACGAGCTCCTGCGCGAGCCGAGCCCGTCGTACCCGCGCAGCTTTGGCGAGATCGACGTCTTCGGTGGTCCGCCGGTCGATGCGCGGGACGTCCACGTCCCCCCGGCGGCGAAGGGGCGCGTCCCTCGTCCGGACGACGGTGGGCCGCTGGGCATCGATTTTCGCCTCGATCTCGGGTTCGAGGAGCCGGGCCCTCCGATGGACGAGCCGCCGATCACGCCGCCGCCCGGCACGCTCCGTTACGGCCTGCTCGTGGAGGACGACGAGCCCGCGTTCCGCGGCGGGACGGGGGCGCTCGCCGGTTCGACCTCGTACAGGGTATCGGGCGAGGCGCAGGGCGCGGCGCGCGCTCCGCGCCGATCCGAGACCGAGCGCGCGCCTGCGGCCGTTGCGACGGTCGACAAGGGGGTTCATTCACGCGCAACCGAGCCCCACCTGAGCGCCCAGGGGCCGCGGGAGCAGATGCAGCACCGGTTCGATCAGGGCGATTTCGGCGGCGCGCTCATCCTCGCGGAGGGCCTGCTCGAGGAGAACCCGAAGGACTGGATGGCGCGGCAGTACGCGGACAGCTGCGTCGAGATGCTCCGGCAGATGTACCAGTCGCGCCTCGGAGACGGCTCGCGGGTGCTGCGGCTCGCGGTGTCGCCGGATCAGCTCCGCTCGCTGAACCTCGATCACCGCGCGGGCTTCCTGCTCTCGTGCATCGACGGCTACAGCTCGATCGACGAGATCCTCGACGTGTCGGGCATGCAGTCGCTCGAGGCCTTGCGGCTCCTGTACGAGCTCGTGCAGGAGGGGATCGTCTGCAGCGTCTAGGCGCCGGCCTCGCCTGACGTCGCGGCGCCGCCTCATCGTTCCGAGCGGACCGCCGCGTCCCCAGACCCGCCTTTCCGCGATGCCGCAAGCTCGCTAGGTTGCACCGGTGCGCACGGCTCTCCAGGCCGCTCTCGGTCTCCTCCTCGCGCTGCTCGCCGGCCGCATGGGCGCGTCGCTGCTCTCGACGGTCCAGCCGATCGAGCCCGACGCTCCGGCGCAGCGGTCGCCGGCCGCCCCCTCCGACGCGAGCGCCGCGCCAGCGCTGGCAGCTCCGGCGCCCGCGCCTCCGCCGGGCGCCGAGCTCGCGGCCCACGCCGATCCGATCGCGAGCTACACGCTGCGCGCGAGCCTCGATCCGGCGCAGCACACGATGCACGGCGAGGGCACGCTGGTCTGGCGGAACGCGTCGCGCGAGCCGCAGCGCGAGCTGTTCGTCCACCTCTACCTGAACGCCTTCAAGGACCCGCGCACCGTGTTCCTCCGCTCGTCCATCAACGGCTTTCGCGGTAGCGAAATACTGTATGATTACGGTCATATCCAGGTGGCCCGCTTCGCGGTTCGCGAGATGGAGGGCGCGGACGTCTGGCCCCGCGGGAAGCCCACGACGCCCGGCGATCCCGACGACGCGACCGACATCCGGGTGGAGCTGCCGCGGGCCGTGGCGCCGGGCGAGGCGATCACGATCGATCTCGCGTGGGACGCGGACCTCCCGTCGCTCGCGCTCAGGACGGGTCACCACGGGAGCTTCCACATGGTGGGGCAGTGGTTCCCGAAGATCGCGCGCCTCGAGCCCGACGGGCGCTGGGCGCACTTCCCTTACCACCGGCTCTCGGAGTTCTACGCCGACTTCGGGGCGTACGACGTGACGGTCGACGTCCCGGAGCGCTTCGTGGTCGGGGCGACCGGCCGGCTCGTGGAGGAGCGGCGGGCCGACGGGCGAGCGATCCGCCGGTTCGTGCAGGAGGACGTGCACGACTTCGCCTTCGCCGCGTGGGACCGCTTCCGCGAGCTGCGCGCCACGACCGGCGACGGCGTCGCGATCCGGTGCCTCTTCCCCGAAGGGAGCGAGCGCGAGGCGGCGCTGGAGATCGACCTGGTCCGGTTCGGCCTCGAGCGCTTCGGCGCGGCGTTCGGCCGCTACCCGTACGGCACGCTCACGATCGTGCACCCGCCGGAGGGCGCCGAGGAGGCGGGCGGCATGGAGTATCCGACGCTCATCACGACCGGCGGCAGCTGGCTCTGGCCCGCCGTGGGCGTGCGTCTCGTCGAGGCGGTCACGGTGCACGAGCTCGCGCACCAGTGGTTCTACGGCCTCGTCGCGACGAACGAGCACCGTTACCCGTTCCTCGACGAGGGCCTCACCACCTACGCGGAAGCGGACGCGCTGCGCGCGCGCTACGGCGACGGCTCGTGGGCGCGCCTGCTCGGGCTCGAGATCGACCTCCGCGCGCAGTACCGCGCCGACGCGCTCACGTCGGGCCACAACGGCGCCGTCGCCCAGCCGGCCGCGGGCTTCGTCGACGGAAAGGACTACCTCGGGCTCGTGTACGGGAGGCCCGCTGTGCTCCTCGCGACCCTCGCCGGCGTGTACGGCGAGGACCTCGTGCGGCAAGCCGTCGGCCGCTACGCGCGCGAGAACCGGTTCCGGCACCCCGGCCCAGAGGCGCTGCTCGACGCGGTGCGGCGGGAGGTGGGCGACGAGGCGGCCGAGGCTCTCCGAGCCGGGCTCTTCGAGCGCGCGTGGGTCGACTACACCGTCGAGGCGTTCGACGCATGGCCCGCGGACGGCGCGGCGCCCGCGCCGGGCGAGGCCGGGATCGAGGCGGCGGGCTACCGCGGCCGCGCCGTCGTGCGGCGCCGCGGCTCGCTCGTGCTCCCCGTCGACGTCGCGCTGCACGGCGAGGACGGGAGCGTGCAGCGGGCGCGGTGGGATGCGCGTGAGAGCACCGCCGCGATCCCTTACGCCGGCGCCTCTCCGCTCGCCGCGGTGGTGATCGACCCCGACCACCGGGTGCTGCTCGACGAGGACCTCGCGAACAACGCGCGCCGATCGCGCCCCGACCTCCTCGCGCCCGGCGTGCTCTCGCGCGCGAGCTTCGCCGTGGGGCTCGCGCTCACGCTCCTCGGGCCATGAGCGCGCCGGCGGAGCGGGGCGCGAGCGATCCGGGCTCGCAGGGGGCCGCGGTGGCCGAGCCAGGGTGCGCGCGGCGCGCGGCGGGGCGCCCCGCCGCGCACGAGCGGCCAGCCGCGGTCGCGCTGTACTTCGGCTACCGGGCGCTCGCCTCGCTCGTGGTCGCGGCGCCGCTGTCCGTCTTCGTGGCCCAGATCGTCGGCGAATACCCGCGTGGCGACGCGATCCTCTTCGACCCCGGCGGCCTGATGCTCAGCGAGCTCGCGCGTCTCTCGGTGCACGCCGCCGCTGCCCTCGCCACGCAGCTCAGCCTGGGCACCCTGCTGGCCGCCGCGCTCGGGCTGCTCCCGCTCGCGGTGCTCCTCGCCGCGCTGAGCCAGAAGGGACCGCTCTCCGCGCAGGACCTGGGAGGCCGGGCGGCGCGCGCCCTGGGCCCGCTCGCGCTGCTCTGGGGCGTCGCGCTCGCGGCGCAGGTCGCCGCAGCGGCGCTCGTCCTGCTCCCCGGGACGAAGCTCTGCGCGGAGCTCCCGATCCTGCCGCGCGGCCGCGACCTTGCGGCGATCGCGGTCGCCGTGGTCGCGCTGGTACCGGTCGCGGCCATCGCCCTTCTCCACGATCTCGCGCGGGTCGCCGTGCTCGGCGAGCAGCGGGGCTTCTACACCGCCGTCTCCAGAGGGCTCGACGCGCTGCGTGGTGCTCCGCTCGCGGCCGTCTGGGCCTGTGCGTCCCGGGGCGCCCTCGCGGTCGTCGCGCTCGCCGGCGGGGCGTTGGGCATGCACCTCGCCGGGGTCAGCACTGGCCCGCGCGTCGCGGCCGCGCTCGCCGCGCAGCTCGCGGCGTTCGCCGCCGCGGCCTACCTGCGCGCCTCGTGGCTCGCGGCCGCCTTCCGGCTGCTCGATCGCTCCGCGCCCTGGCACGAGCGCGACCAGCACATCGCGCCCGACGGCGCGGCCGGGTGATCGCTCCGCTCCGCGCCCACGGCAGGCGGGAGGCCCGCGGGGAGGGGCGTCCAGCGGGCGGGGCCCCGCGCGAGAGCGAGTCGAGGGCGACGCGCGGAGGGTGAAACGGAGGGGGAGCGGACCCTGGTGCGCGTCCCCGGCTTCTGCGCGGGTAGGCAAGACAGCAGGCAGGCAAGCGCGGAGCGCGCCGAAGAATTCCTTGACATTCGGCTACATCCGCGTAACGTAGCCCGCCCGTGACCGACGCTTCCAGCGTAAGCGCGGGGCCCGCAGCAAGCCCAGGTAGCTCAGTTGGTAGAGCAGAGGATTGAAAATCCTCGTGTGGGCGGTTCGATTCCGTCCCTGGGCACTACCGTTCTCTTGCTTCGACCGGCGAGCAAACGCCGCCGTACCGTCCTCACACGCTAGCGTGAGCAGCCGTTCCGCACGGCGCAGCCGCTTGTCGTGGGTTCGCAGGTTTGCGGGTAACTCCTCCTCTCGCCAGCTGGCCTCGGCGGCTCGCTGCGGGTGAGCGCAGCGGTCTGTTCAGGAATACTTTCGCGGGTTTGGCCACATCGGGTGACAGTGGAACTTGGTTCCGGTGCGGTAGCGATCCTGATAAGGTGACGGGGGGATCACTCGTTGCAACCTGAACACTCCGGAGGCGCTCCAGGGAACGGCGCCTCCTCATGGAGGCTCCCTCATGGCCGATCGTCGTGTCGACTCCTCGCGAAAGAGCTCTCCGGAAACGGCCTCCGCTTCCGACTCGGCGCCGCGGAGCCGGCCGTCTGCGCCAAGTAGCCAGGCCAGCGAGACCGCTCGAAAGAAGAAGATCCTCGTCGTCGACGACTCGCTGACTTCGCTGCTGTCACAGCAGCTGACGCTCGGCGTGGACGACTACGACATCGTCATCGCGCGCAACGGCAAGGAGGCCATCGCGAAGGCGATTGCGGAGCGCCCCGATCTCATCCTGATGGACGTCGTCATGCCGGCGATGGACGGCTTCCAGGCCTGCAGGTGGCTCCGCGCGTTCGATGCGACGAAGACCGTGCCGATCATCATGATGACGACGAGGAGCGATCAGACGAGCATCAAGATCGGCTTCGCGAACGGGTGCACCGACTACCTCATCAAGCCTTTCGACAGCAATACGCTGCTCACGAAGGTCCGCACCCACCTCGGCGAATAAGCGATCTTGCCCTCTCGGCGCGCGCCAGGCGCTGCTTCGACCGAACCCTGGCGATCGGAAAGGCCCTCCGCGCGCAGGAGCAGCTTGCAGGAAGATGGGACGGCACGCGCGGCGCGAGGCCTGCCGCAACGCATACGCGAGCGCGCCTCGCGCGAGGTGCCCTGTCACGAGGGGCGCAGAGCAGCCACGCGGCGCGCGCGACAGGCTCGGCGCCGGCCGTCGATCAGAAGAACTGGGCCACGACGGCGCCGGACACAGGCAGTCCGGCGCATTCGCGCAGGTTCTCTATCACCGTGTTGCACCCGGCGATGGCGACGTCTCTGCCGTCGCACACGAACTCATCGTCGATGCAGGAGATGGCCTCGTCGAACTGGTCCTCGCAGCCGTCGTACTCCGCGGATCTCTCGGCGTCCTCGAGGGCGTCCACGCACTCGACCTCGTCTCTTTCGCTGCACGAGCCAGTGCAATCGCACTTGTCCTCGCACAGGCCGGACAGCGAAGCACCACAGCCCGGAAGCATGGCGAGCGCGAGGGCGATCGTGAACGAGGGGGCGAGCTTCAAGGGGTATCCTCCGACTTGGACGCGCAGCGCGCGAGCTTCGATGACGGTGGCCCTCTTATCGCGTCCGCGGAGGAGGCACAAGCCGCACGTGCGCCGCCAGCCGTGCGCCAGGGAGCTGGCCAGTGTGCGATACCGCCTCCCTCTCAGTTCCGCTGGCCCCGTTTGGCCCCTTCGGACTGCGCCGGCCAGAGCCGGCGGAAGCCGACGCCGAGGAGGGTGCCGTCGTCGCGCCGCACCAGGCCGCCGAAGCGGCACTTCTCCACCAGCGTGCCTTCGGCGAGATCGCCGCCGTCTTGAAACCGGATGCGCTGGCCCTCGCTCAGTGCCGCGAAGACGCGCGCGTCGGCCGCGATGGCGATGAGCGACTCCGGCGCAGCGACGCGCAACGGCGCGAGGTCGGCAGGGCGCGCTCGGTGAACCACGCCCCGGCGGGTCACGGCGCTTGCGAGGCCCAGGCTTCGCGCTTCGTCCGGGGTGGATGATGCCGTTGTGGTGGTGTCAATCCACACATCGACGGTGGTGCCACCCCTGTACAGGACCACGCCAGGGAGCGCCTTGCCCGTGGCGGTGGTCAGCAGGACCAGCTCGCCCACGCCGGGCTCGGTCGACGCGCGCCCGCCGAGGCGCTCACGCACCGCGTCCACCGTGGGCGTGGCCGACGCAGGCGCCGTCGCGCGGTCGGCGCGGGCCCGGTGGAGCAGGGGGAGCGAAAACTTGCGCGTCATCGGCCCCAACCATTCTACGCGAACCGACGCGCCCTCGCTCGGGCGCGGCCCTGGAATCCGCGCCTGAAGCCGCCTGCGTGTCTCCAATCAGGCCGACGCTCGCGGCCCCCGGTTACAGGCCGATGGCGCCGCGGTACATCCACCCCGTCTTGCCGCGGTGCTCGATCTTGTACCAATCGTTCTGCCGGCCAACGAGCTTGACCCGAGTGCCACGCACCAGCCGCATCACCACATCACCCTCCTTGGGCGCGCCGCGGACGAGCGCAGTATCCCAGCTCACCGTGGCCAGGCCGCTCACGGCGGTCTCGCTCGTGGTCGTGCCGGCCGCCTGCTCCTGGTCGTCGCCGCCGGCCTCCGCCTTGGCGGCGTCGGACTGCGCGCCCGGGGGATAGAAGGTGGCAGTGTAAACGAGGGAGTACCGGCGGTACTTGTGCGGGACTTCCTCGAGGGACACGTTCGAGAACTCCCGCGCTGCGCACTGGAGAATGCCGCTGACCGTCGAGGCCGGCAGGCTCGTCTTCTTCCCCTTGACGACCTGGACCTCCTTCTTCTCGAAGTTGAGCTCGAAGCCGATCGGGAGCTTGCCGTCCACGCCGAGCGCCGCCGGACACTGGGCGAGCTCCTTCAGCCGGGGCAGCGCGATCGGATCGAACTGGAGCTCTCCGCAGTCCTCGACCTTCTTGTTCTTCTTGTCGGAGCAGCGCGTGATCCTGCCAGCGCCGACCACGACCTGCTGCTGGTTCTTCGCGGCGGCCTCGGGAGGCTTGGCCTCGGGCTCCGCGGTCCCGGGCGCCGCTGCCGCGGAGGGAGGGGACGCCGGCGCCGCCGTGGCCTCGGCCGTCGCCTTGACGTCGGAAGGTACGGTCGGGCCGATGCGGACGCCGGCGAGCTTGGGCCACGCGACGCCGACGACAAACCCCACCAGCGCGATCACCCCGACCCGCGACCAGACCGGCTGCTCATCGCCGGGACGGGGGATGTCGACCGTCAGCGGGCGCTGCCTCTTCGCCATGTCCGCCTTCGCCATGTCCAGCACGTCGCCTAGCACAGGTGAGCCATCAGAACGAAATAGTCCGTTCGATCGGGCCGCGGACCGCTCAGTCGCCCGCGATGCCCGCCGCCTCGAGGAGCGGTCGCACCCGGGACTGCGCGATGGCGTAGACCGCGCGCACGCCGTCGCGCCGGGCGTAGACGACGTTCGTGCCGCGGAAGGCGTCGCCCGCGCCGATCGCGATCGTGAACGACCCCACCGGCGCCCGCGGCGGGACCGCGACGCTTTCCTCCGCCGGGGCGGCCTGCGGCCGGGAAAGCTCGACGGTGACCCGGAGGCGCGGCGGGCTGAGGCCATGGTGCCGCTCCGGCTCGCCCAGCGCGACGGCGCCCTCGGCCCGAAGATCGGCCAGCGCGTCCCGGACGCTCGCGGCCAGCGCGGCGGCGCTCGCCTGATCGGCCGCTCCCGCGATCGTGAAGCCCTCCGGCGAGCGCTCGATCACGACCGGCTTCGCGCCCCGAGGGGCCAGCGTCACCCGGGCGATCTCGTGAGGCGGGACGAGGAAGATGTCGCGGCGGAGCAGCAGGCGACCGGCCGCGGCCTCCAGCGCCGGCGGCGCGACGAACACCGCAGCGCCGTCCCCGGCGCGCGCGAAGGAGCCCGCGCCGCTGCGCGCGCCGAGCGCCACCCGGGCCGCGCGCGTCGCCGCGCCGGCGCTTCCACCGCCGGGCTCCGGCGCGGGGTCGAGCTCGGCCTCGACCACGAGCCGGGGCGCGCCGAGCCCGTAGCTCTGGCCAGCATCCTCGGTGATCCAGCGCTCGGCCTGGAGGCCGGCGAGCAGCTCGGCGAGCTCGTCGGCCAGCCCGCTGTCGGCCGCGAGGCCCTCGCCGCTCGGCTCGACGAGCCGCCAGGCGCCCTCGCCCGTCCGGCGGAGCCGCTGGACCAGGCCGGGGCGCTCGATCCGCAGCGCGCTGACCCGATCGGGGGTGAAATCGAAGACCTTCATGGAGCGCAGCGACACCTCGGAAGGGAGGAGCGCGCCGACGGCCTGGGCAGGAATCTCGGCGATCGCGCCGTCCTCGAGCCGCCGGACGTGCACCACGCCGGCCTGCTCGGCGCCGATCTCGAGCGTCTCGATCCGCTCCTGCGGCTCGCCCTCGGCGATCGCGCCCGGCGGCGTCGAGACGACGCGCAGGGTGGCCCGAGGCGAGGCGAGGCCGAGCGCCGCGAGATCGCGCTCCCCGGGCAGGAGGCGCGTGGCGCGGACGTCGAGGATCGCCTGGACCAGGGCGCGGCCCGTCTCCGTCGGGACAGGACGGTCCTGCGGGGCCCGCAGGTGCCACTCGCTGCCGGCGCGCGCGAGCTCCAGCGAACGCTCGCCGGCGGCGAGCTTCACCTCGGCGACCTCGTCGAGCGGCGCGGCGACGAGCGCTAGATCGACGAAGCGCGACGCCTCCTCGGTGAGCGGATCGAGCACGCTCGCGGGCACGCAGGCGGCCGCGCGCGCGGGCTCGCGCCGCGCCGCGACGACGTGGTCGGGCCGGCCCGGGCAGGCGCCCCCCACGTCGATGACGCCGCGCTTCGCCGCGGGATCGCTCGGCTCCAGCGTCAGCGTGACCCGGGGGCCGCCGGAGGACGCGGCCTGCTGCGCTTCCTCCTCGGAGAGGAACGCCTCGGCCTGCATGCGGCCGAGCGCCGAGAGCACGAGGTCGAGCGCCGGCGCGCTGACCCGGACGCCGCTGCCCTCGGGCGAGCCCTCCGCGAAGCGGAAGCCGGCCCCGCGGCCGCCGCCCCAGGGGGCGCGCGAGAACCGCCGCGATCCGCCGTCGCCGTCGAGCGTGAGGCCCGAGAGCTCCGCGGCGACGTAGGGGACGAAGCTCCGCGAGCGGAAGCGATCCGGCGCCACGTCGAGGGCCGAGGAGAGCTGCTTCGTGATGACGAAGACGCCTCGGCCCGCGACCTCGGCGTAGACCGCGCCGGGCGGCGTCGGGGCGCCGCCGCCGAGCAGCAGGCGCTCGCGGCGCGGGCCCATCGCGAGCGCGATCGAGAGCCTGGGCGAGGCCAGGCCGAGGGCGGCCGGATCGCTCGCCTCCGCGGAGACGCGCCGCTCCGCGGTCGCGAACTCCAGCGTGCCGAGGAGCTGGTCGACCGTGGGCTCGTCGGCCGGGTAGCGCTGCCCGTCGATCTCGACGTTCCAGGGGCGCTGGCCGGCGTCGTCGACCTCGCCGCGGGTGAGCCGCGCGGTCTGCGGCGCGCCGGGCGCGGCCATCGTCACGGTGAGCTCGGTGATCTCGTCGGGCCGCCACGCCTCGATCAGGTGCTTCTTGCGGCGCTCGGCCTCGTCGGTGGACACCGAGCCCCGGTCGAGGACGAGCAGCGCGACGGCCGCCGCGGCGGTGAGCGCGACCAGGAGCAGCGTCGTCGCGTGCCGGCGCAGCGGCCGCATCACGGCGATCCTTCGCGCTCGGCCCCGGCCGACGCGCCGCGCGCGCCGCGTTCGGCCGGCGCGCCGGGGCCCCCCTTGTCGCCGGGGCGGCGCTCGGAGCCGCGCCGCGCCAGGTACACGGCGAGGCCGAGGAGGGCCGCGGCGAGCGGCATATACACGATGACGTAGCGGAAGATCCCGGCGAGCGAGTCCTCGCTGATCCGCAGGCCCGCCGTGAACGCCGGCTTGTCCGGGATGTCGAGCATGGGCGGGCTCGCCGCGAGCCAGGACAGCGCGCTCTCGACGAGCACGGCTGTCCCGCGGAGCTCCGGGCTCTGCCAGTTCGCGCCGTGGAGCACGCCGGGCGAGCCGACCACCACGACGCGCGGCCCGTGCGCGGCGCTGGACCCCGCGGGCTTCGGCAGCTCCGAGGCGCAGGCGACCGTGAGCGGACCCGGGTGATCGCCGTCGCGCGGCTTCGGCTCGGACGGATCCCGGGCCCAGCCGAAGAAATCGACCATGCCGAAGGCCTGGTCGCTCGTCACGAGCAGGGGCGCCGGGACCACCGGCCCGCTCGCCGTGGGCGCGAGCGAGCTCGCCACCGTGAGCACCGGGCCGAGCCCGAGATCGGCCGCCTTGATGAGTCCCTCGGTGATCGGGTGCGGCCTGACGATCGGCGCGAAGGTCTCGCCGAAGCCCTGCGTCGACCGGAGCTTCGGGTCGAGCTCGAACACGAAGTCCGACCGGAGCTCGACCCCCGCCACGGCGAGCAGGCCCGAGAGCCCGAGGTCCACGTACCGCTGATCGCTCTCGTCCGGCACGGGCCCGAGCGCGATCAGCGCGCTGCCGCCCTTCTCGATGAACGCGCGGTAGCGGGCCACGTCGCTGGCCGGCACCGGCCGGCTCGGCCCGGCGAGGACGAGCACCCGGCAGCGGTCGAGATCGACCTCCGGCGCAGGCTCCGGCGGCGCGGCGAAAGCCTCCTCCTCGTCGCCGTGGCCGTCCGCGCCGCGGCCGCCGCCGAGCGCCACGACCTCGTAGTTGTTCTTGTTGAGCCGGTCCTTCAGCGCCGCGAGCCCGCCGGCGCCGCCGGCCTCGATCGACTTCTCGCCGTGCCCGGCCGCGAAGCAGATCAGCGGCCGCTCGCTGCGCAGGACGCTCCGGAGCGCGCCGGTGAGCGCCTGCTCGAGCCGCGGGCGCGACCGCAGGTCGTCCTCGTCCTCGACCTCGACCAGGTCGCTCGCCGTCAGGAAATGGGGCCGATCGCCGCGCGCGACGATGATCGCCGCGTCCGTGACGATGCGCCCGTCGTCCGTCTTGCCCGCGACGACGCCGTAGCGCTGCTGCACCGCCAGGAACTCCGCCGGGCGCCGGTCGGGATCGGTCACCTCGACCTCGATCCGCGGGTTCTCGGCCCGGTACGCGTCGAGCAGGTGCCGCACCGAGAGCGTCAGGGGGTCGCCCTCCGAGAGCAGGACGTAGACGCGGATCGGCTCCTCGATCGAGCGCAGCGTCGAGACGGTCGCGTCGCTCAGCGTGTACAGGCCGCCCTGCGTCCAGTCCCAGCGCCTGTAGTGGCGGGCGACGAGCAAGTTGACCAGCACCGCGAGCACCATCGCCGCGATGATCCCGACGCTCGCCGAGAGCTTCTCGCCGAGCGAGGTGCCCGGCGGCGGAGCCCCGGCTTGCGCGGGCCGCTCGCCGGACATCAGCCCCACCTCCACGCGTCCACCGCGCGCACGGTCACGAACAGCGGCAGCGCGACCACCGTCCCGTCGAACACGAGGCGGCGCAGATCGACGATCCCCCGGGAGAAGTCGTTCATCTGCGTCCACACCGAGACGTAGGCGCAGAGGTCGTGCGCCGGGCCGTCCGGGAAGATGAACTCGCCGATGCCGAGGATGAACATGCCCATCACCGCCATCGTGCTGAGCACCGCGGCCATGAGCTGGCTCTTCGTGAGCGCGCTGGTCATCGTCCCGATCGCGAGGTAGCCGGCGCCGACCGCGAAGACGGCGAGGTAGCTCGACCCCACGACCCGCCAGTCGAGCTCGCCGGTCCTGCCGATGAGCACGACGTAGAGCAGCGTCGGCGCCCACATCGCGACGTACGTCACGAGGGCCGCGGCGTACTTCGCCAGCACCACGCCGGCGGAGCCGACCGGCGCCGTCAGGAGGGCCTCGATGGTGCCGCTCCTGCGCTCCTCCGCGAAGAGGCGCATCGTGAGCAGCGGGCAGACGAAGAGCAGCGGCAGGTAGATCAGGATCGTCTGGCCGAAGAAGACCTGCACCGGGCCCGTGTCGGCGGAGAGCTCCACCTCGCCCGCGAACTGCGTCGCGATCAGGAAGAAATGCACGCCCTGCACCAGCAGGAACGTGGTGATCAGCACCCACGCGAGCGGCGTCACGAAGAGCGAGAAGAGCTCCCGCTTGAAGATCGGCCAGAAGCCCCTCACCGCCGCTCCTTCCCCGCGCCGCCCTCGCCGCGCCGGGCCGCGCTGCCCTTCTTCTTCCGGTTCCCGGCCGCCGGCCGAGGCGCCTCGCCGCCCTCCGCCCCGGGCTCGGCCGCCTCTCCGGCGCCGCCCCGCGCGCCGGCGTCGCCGGCCGCGGTCAGCTCGGAGAAGACCTGCTCCAGCGAAGGAGCCCAGGGGACGAGCTCGCGCACCCCGAAGCCCGCGGCGACCAGCGCGGCGACGAGGCGCTCGGCGGCCTCGCCCGCGTCGGCGCCGGCGTCGAACTCGACCGTGAGCCGCGCCGCTTCGCCGGCGTCCTCCGCCTCGGCGGAGCGGACCTGCGCCGCGCCGCGCGCCACCGCGAGCGCCGCGTCCGCCGCCCCGCGCACGACGACGCGCGCGCCGGACGACCGGCGCATCGCGCGGAGCTCGTCGATCGAGCCCTCCGCCACGAGCCTGCCGCGGGCGATCACGAGCGCCCGCGTGCACGTCGCCTCGACCTCGGAGAGGATGTGCGTCGAGAGGAGCACGGTACGGCCCGGGCCGAGCCGGCGCACGAGCGCGCGCACCTCGCGGATCTGGTTCGGATCGAGGCCCGCCGTCGGCTCGTCCAGGATGAGCAGCGGCGGGTCGCCGACGAGCGCGTCCGCGAGGCCGACCCGCTGGCGGTAGCCCTTCGAGAGGTGGCCGATCAGGACGCTCGCGACGTCCTCGACGCGCGCGTCGCGGAGGGCGCGCGCGACGGCCTCGCCGCGCGCCCTCCGCGGCACGAGCTTCAGCTCGGCGCGGAACGCGAGGTACTCCGAGACGCGCATCTCCGGGTAGAGCGGCGAGGTCTCGGGCATGTACCCGAGCGAGGCCCGCGCGCGCATCGGCTCCTCGGTGATGTCGTGGCCCGCGATCCGCACCCGGCCGGACGTCGCGCCGAGGAACCCCGCGAGGATGCGGAGGGTCGTGCTCTTGCCTGCGCCGTTCGGCCCGAGGAACCCGACGATCTCCCCCTGGCTCACCTGGAACGAGAGGTCGCTCACCGCCTGGTGGGGGCCGTAGGACTTGGAGAGGTGCTCGACCTCGATCATCGTGGCATCGGGCGCAGGGGGTCAGGGCCGCCGGCGCGGTGCGCGCGGGCAGGCGGTCGATCGCGCAGAACGCTTAGCGCACCGGGCGGGGCAGGGGAAGCGCGCGCCGGGCTCTGGCGGTGGTCTGGCGGCGGTCTGACGACGAGCGCGCCGGCGAGTAGCCAGAGCCGCGCGTCTCTGGTAACCCTGCGCCGTCGCGCCCGGCGGCCCGGGCGCTCACGCCATGGGCCCCTTTGCAAGGCGACGCACCCGGTGCGCCGAGCGCCGCGGCCCCCTCACACCCACCGCTGCACGATGGATCAGACGCTCCTCCGGTCGTATTTCTCGACCATCTACGAGTTCCCCACCCCGGCGGGGACGCTGCGCGTCTCGCTGGACGGCGAGATCGTCCAGGATCAGGCCGGGCTCCCCGAGCTCCTGACCCGCAAGTTCGCGGTGCTCACCGCCTACAACCCGCGCTCGATGCTCATCCCGCGCCGGGTCAACGATCAGCGCCACCACGTCCTCCGCGATCTCCTGATCCTCGGCTGTTACCGGGTGGAGCCGTGCGTCGGCTCCGAGGCGGAGCCGGAGGGCATCTGGCGCGAGCCGGCGTGGCTCGTCCACGGCATGGACCGGGACGAGGCGATCGCCTTCGGCCGCGTCTTCCGGCAGAACACGATCGTGTTCGCGCAAGGCGGTCGGCCGGAGCTCATCATCACCGATCCGACAGCCGACGACATCGGCCGAACTTTCCAGGGGAACTGGCGGGTGCGGTCCTGACCCACGCGGCGGCCGTGGACGCGGATCGCCGATTCCATGTTGAAACGTACCCGCAAAATGTGGGTTCATGCCTTGGCGTTTAGGGATGGGCGGACCGGCCTCGCTCACCACATGAGGAGACACAGCAGAATGCGCACCCAGGTCACCCTCGCAGCGCTCGTCGCTGCGCTCGGGCTCGTCGCCGGCGCTGGCGGCTGCGGCCAGAACAAGGTCTCGGAGTGCAACGCGCTCATCGAGGTCATCAACAAGGGCGTTCAGAGCATCGAGAAAGGCACCAAGGCCGGCACCGACCAGGGCGGGTCGAGCGAGCTGAAGGCGATGGCCGACGCGATGGACAAGGTGGCGGCCGACGCGGCGCAGGTGAAGCTGACCACCCCGGAGCTGCAGAAGTTCTCGGGCGAGTACCAGGCCATGGCGAAGGACGTGGCCAAGGCGGCGCGCGATCTCGCGACGGCGGCGGACGCCAACGACGCGGAGAAGAGCAACGCCGCCCAGGCGTCGATCGAGAAGGCGATCAAGCAGGAAGATCCCCTCGTCGACAACATCAACAAGTTCTGTCAGGCGCCCTGACGGGGCGCGCCCCCGAAGCGCTCGCCCTCCGATCGCCGCGGGCTGGGGCCGCCCCGCCCGCAGCGCGGCCCTCGCGGCTGTGATCAGGGGACGAAGCGATAGCCGACGCCGCGCACCGTCAGCAGGTGGCGCGGCGTCGTCGCGTTCTCTTCCAGCTTGTTGCGGAGCTGGAGGATGAAATTGTCGATGGTGCGCGGGGTCCCGTGGTGCGTCGGGCCCCAGACCTTGGCCTGGATCTGCTCCCTCGACAGGACCCTGCCGCCTGCCTCGGCGAGGCAGAGCAGCACGTCGAACTCGGTCGCCGTGAGCTCGAGCAGCGCGTCGCCGCGGCGGACCTCTCGCGTCGCCGCGTTGATCACGATGTCGCCGGCGCGCAGCTGCGCCCCGTCGGCGCGCGCGATCGCGTCGCGCCGGAGCACGGCCTTCACGCGCGCGAGCAGCTCGGCCAGGCTGAACGGCTTCGTGATGTAGTCCTCGGCGCCGAGCTCGAGGCCCATCACCTTGTCCATCTCGGCGCCGCGCGCGGACAGCATGATCACCGGCAGGGTGCGCCGCTCGTTCCGGAGGATGCGGAGCAGCTCGAAGCCGTTCAGCCGGGGGAGCATGACGTCGATGATGATGAGATCGATCCCGCCGCCGCGGGCCAGCGCGAGCCCGCGCTCCCCGTCCTCGGCCACGAGGACGCGGTAGCCCTCGGCGGTCAGGTTCATCTCGAGACCCATCGCGATGCTGGGGTCGTCCTCCACGAGCAGGACGGTCCGCGCGGGTGTCTGAGGGGTTCGGGTCATGCTGAGGAGGTCCTCTAGCATGTTCATGTCCTGACCGGCGGCGGCCGCGCTACGGCGGCGCGCTCGCGTCGGCGCCGTGATCCGACGCGTCGTTGTGCGCCGCGGCGACCGCGGGCGCCGCAACCCGCGGGCGTCGCTCGGCGCTCGCCTTGGGCATGCTCCGGAGCGGGAGCACGAGGGTGAACGTGCTGCCCTTCCCGGGCTCGCTGTCGACGAGGATCTTGCCGCCGTGCGCCCGGATGACATGCTTGACGATCGACAGCCCGAGCCCGGAGCCCTCCTGCTGCCGGGCCAGGAGATCGTCGACCCGGTAGAACTTCTCGAAGATCCGCTTGTGCTCCGCGCGGGCGATGCCCTTGCCGTTGTCGCGGACCGTGAGCAGCGCCGACCGCTTGAGGATGTGGGCGGAGACGCTGATCTTCCTCGGCTGGCCGCCGTACTTGTAGGCGTTCGACAGGAGGTTCACGATCGCGTCGACGAGCGCGCTGCGATCGCAGAGCACGGGCGGGAGGTTCGCGTCGATGGAGACGTCGAGGTCGACGCTGCGCTTCTCGCGGGTCGGCTCGAAGGCGTGGATCGCCTCGTCGGCGATCTCCCCGAGGTGGTGCTCCGAGAGCTCGTAGACGCGCCGGCCGCTCTCCATCCGCCCCCAGTCGAGCAGCCGATCGATGAGCTGCTGGAGGCGGGCGCTCTCCTTGGTGAGCGCCTCGATGCAGCGATCCTCGCTGATCGCGTCGCCGCGCCGGAGCGTGAGGGTCTCGGTGAACATCCGGATCGACGTGAGCGGGGTGCGCAGCTCGTGCGAGACCTTGGACACGAAATCGGCCTGGAGCTCGGACAGGTTGCGCTCGCGCCGGAGGAAGACCCACACGAGGATGACCCCGGTCGCGAGCGTCCCGCAGAACGTGAGGACGATGATCCCCATGATGAGGTTGTACTGGGCCTCGCCGAGGACGAGCAGGAGGAAGCCGACGCCCGACAGGAGCACGCCCGGGATGATGACCAGGTAAACGAGGAGCTGGATGATCCGCCGGTAGCCGAGCGTGGTGAGGTCGCGCCTCGGGGTCCGCATGCCGGCAGCTTAGTGGGGCCCCGCGCCGCCGGCGAGCGCCCGCGAGCGCCCGCGAGCGCCCGCGAGCGCCCGCGAGCGCCCGCGCGCGGCTATGCCTCGATCCGCTCCAGCACGAGCGCGGGCGCCTCGGCGGGCGCCGGGCCGAGCCGGAAGGCGGCGCGGACGCGATCGGCCGCGGCCCGCGCGTCGTCCGCCCGGCGCGCGTGGATGCGGGCGAGGGGCGCGCCGCGGTCCACGCGATCGCCGCGCACCGCGGCGAGCTCGATCCCCACGGCGGGGTCCACGCGCTGGTCGGCGCGCGTCCGCCCGGCGCCGAGCGCGACCGCCGACAGGCCGATCTCCAGCGGATCGACGGCGGCGACGTACCCCTCGTCCTGCGCGGCGACCTCGACCACGACGGGGGCGCTGGGCAGCCGGCCGGCGTCCTGCACCACGGCCGGATCGCCCTTCTGCGCGGCGATCATCCGCGCGAGGACCTCGGCCGCCGCGCCGCTCGCGATGGCGGCCTCGAGCTTCACCCGCGCCTCGGCCGCGCTCGCCGCCGCGCCGCCGGCGATCAGCATCTCCTCGCCGAGGGCGAGCGTGCACGCGACGAGGTCGCCCGGCCCGCGGCCGTGCAGCACCTCGATCGCCTCGCGGGTCTCGATGGCGTTGCCGACGGTGCGCCCGAGCGGGGCGCTCATGTCGGTGAGCAGCGCGGAGACGCGCTTGCCGGCCGCGGTCCCGACGCGCACGAGCGCGGTCGCGAGGGCGCGGGCGTCGCCGAGGGTCTTCATGAACGCGCCGCGCCCGACCTTGACGTCGAGCACGAGCGCGTCGATGCCCTCCGCGAGCTTCTTCGAGAGGATGCTGGCGACGATGAGCGGGATCGACTCGACCGTGGCGGTCACGTCGCGCAGCGCGTAGATGCGCTTGTCCGCGGGCGCGATCCGCTCGGTCTGCCCGATCATGCACGTCCCCACCTCGCGGACGACGCGCGCGAACGCGTCGACGTCGAGCGCGACGTCGAACCCCGGGATCGCCTCGAGTTTGTCGAGGGTGCCTCCGGTGTGGCCGAGGCCGCGGCCGGACACCATCGGGACGGGGACGCCGCAGGCGGCGACGAGGGGGGCGAGGCAGATCGAGACCTTGTCGCCGACGCCGCCGGTCGAGTGCTTGTCGACCTTCCGTCCGGGCACGCCGGACAGATCGAGGACGTCGCCCGAGTGGAGCATCGCGCGCGTGAGCGCGACCGTCTCGGCGTCGTCCATGCCGCGGAAGAAGATCGCCATGAGCAGCGCGGCCATCTGGTAATCGGCGAGCTCGCCGTCGCTGTGGGCGCGGACGATCCGCGCGATCTCGTCCTCGGACAGCCGCCCGCCGTCGCGCTTCTTCGCGACGAGCTCGACAAGGGTCTGCATCGGCGTCGAGCTTACCCGGGTTCGCCCCTATTTGTCCCTGGCGCGGGCCCCCCTATGGTCGGCGGGAGCGCGCGGACCGTCCCCGCAGGAGAGCGGACACGGCGTCGGTCGCGGTCGCGCGGGAGAAGGGAGCCGACCTGGGCCTCATGAACAGCCTCCTCTATGCCCGGGCCCAGATGGGCCTGTCGCTGGCATTTCACATGATCTTCGCCGCCGCCGGGGTGGCGCTGCCGCTGATCATGGTCATCGCGGACGCGCTCTGGCACCGGACGGGCGATCGAGACTACCTCGAGTTCTCGAAGCGCATGGCGAAGGGGACAGCGATCCTGTTCGCGGTGGGCGCCGTGTCGGGGACGGTGCTCTCGTTCGAGCTCGGGCTCCTGTGGCCGAGCTTCATGGGGACGTTCGGAGAGGTGATAGGGCTCCCGTTCTCGCTCGAGGGGTTCGCGTTCTTCACGGAAGCGATCTTCCTCGGCATCTATCTCTACGGGCGCGGCAAGCTCTCGCCGAGGCTGCACCTGCTCTCGGGCGCGCTGGTCGCGCTGAGCGGCGCGCTCTCGGCGTTCTTCGTGATCCTGGTGAACGCGTGCATGAACCACCCTGCCGGGTTCACGATGGTCGACGGGCGCCCCGCGGACATCGACCCGGTCGCGGCGATGTTCAGCCCGCCGTGGAAGCACGAGACGCTGCACGGCATCCTCGCGTGTTATCAGGCGACGGCGTTCGTGATGACGGGGATCCACGCGCTGGTGCTCCTGCGGCACCCGTCGAGCCCGCTGTTCCGCAAGGCGTTCGCGGTGACGTTCGCGATCGCCGGGGTGACGGCGCTGGCGCAGCCGCTCGTCGGTCACTACGCGGCGGTGGAGGTCGGGACGGGGCAGCCCGCCAAGCTCGCGGCGATGGAGGCGCACTTCGAGACCTCGGCCCGCGCGCCGCTCCTCGTCGGCGGCCTGCCCGACGTGGAGCGGGGCGAGGTCGACTACGCGATCGAGATCCCGGCGGGGCTCTCGGTGTTCCTGCACGCGGATCCTGACGCGGTGGTGCCCGGGCTGGATGCGGTCCCGCGGGACGAGTGGCCGCCGGTCACGGCGACGCACCTCTCGTTTCAGGTGATGGTGGGCGCGGGCTCCGCGATGGCGCTGCTGGCGGTGGTCGGGGCGGTGCTCGCGTGGCGCCGCAGGGGGATCCCGGATCAGCGCCCGTTCCTCTGGGCGGCGATCCTGGCGAGCCCGCTCGGCATCGTGGCGATGGAGGCGGGCTGGCTGGTGACGGAGCTCGGTCGCCAGCCGTGGATCGTGCGGGGCGCGATGCGCACGCGCGACGCGGTGACCCCGTTCCCGCACCTCGCGGCGCCTTTCTGGACGTTCACGGCGCTCTATGTCTTTCTCGGCGTGGTGGTGGTCTACCTGCTCGTGCGCCAGCTCCGCGCGGCGCCGCTCGGGGTGACGGGCGGCGGCGGCGCGCCGCGTGCGTCCGGGGGAGGCGAGCCCGATGCGCACTGAGTGGTTCATCGGCGGGGTGATGATGGCGGCGCTCGTGCTGTATGCGCTGCTCGGGGGCGCCGATTTCGGCGGCGGCGTGTGGGATCTGCTCGCCTCCGGCCCGCGGAAGCGGGAGCAGCGCGCCCTCATCGAGCGGGTCATCGGCCCGATCTGGGAGGCCAACCACGTGTGGCTCATCCTGGTCGTGGTGCTGCTCTTCACCGCGTTTCCTCCCGCGTTCGCCGCGATCTCGATCGCGCTGCACGTCCCCCTCACGCTGTTCCTCGTGGGCGTCGTGTTTCGCGGCTCGGCGTTCAGCTTCCGCAGCTACGACTCCCGGGGGGATCGGCGGCAGAAGCGCTGGGGGTTCGTCTTCTCGCTCGCGAGCGTCATCGCGCCGGTGCTGCTCGGCATGATCGTCGGCGCGGTGGCGTCCGGGCGGATCCGGGTGGCGTCGGGGGTGGTGACGAGCGGCTTCTTCGCGCCGTGGCTCTCGCTGTTTCCGTTCGTGGTGGGGCTGTTCGCGCTGGCGCTGTTCGCGTTTCTCGCGGCGGTGTACCTGACGAACGAGGCGAAGGAGCCTGCGCTCGTCGACGATTTCCGGCGGCGCGCGCTCGCCTCGGGCTGCGTGGTGGCGGCGCTCGCGCTGGCGTCGTTCGCGGCGTCGTTCCGGGGCGCCCCGCTCATTCGAGAGGGGCTGACGGATCATCCGATCACGTGGCCGCTCCACGTCACGACGGGCCTCGCGGCCACCGCGGCGTTCTTCGCGTTGTGGACCCGCCGTTTCCGTCTGGCGCGCTTCGCGGCGGCGGCGCAGGTCACGCTGATACTGCTCGGCTGGGCGGCCTCGCAGTACCCGTTCCTGGTGGTGCCCGACGTGACGCTCGAGGGGGCGGCGGCGAACCCGAGGACGTTGCGATTGCTTGTCTGGGTGCTCGGCGTCGGATCCGTGCTGCTGTTCCCATCGCTGTACGTGCTCTTCCGTGTCTTCGGCAGCGGCCGGGCGGGGGCTGCGTCGGACGGCGACGACGACCATTGAGCGGGAGTGGGGCCGACGTATGTGGAAGTCGCGGTGGCCAAATTTGATGCACCACCTCGACCTACCCGCAGGAGAGGCGTGAGGACGGCTGGCTGAACAGTGGCTCTGTGTCCGTCCGGGCGCTAGGGGGCGATGGCGCGATGCCGGTCGCGCATTGCATTCCTGGGACCTGCAACCCGCTCTCGCGGCACCCCCGAAAAAATGCGAACGCTTTCGCGGGCCTCCCCACGGCGGACGAACCGTGTTACGCTCGCAGGCGCGAAGTTTTCAGGATGCTTGTGGGGGAAGGAGCCCTGTGGAGATGGCGAACATGGCTAGATACCGTCGACACGCGATTGTGGGGTTACTTGCAGCGACAGCCGGTGTGACGGGCTCGTTCGCCGCGTGCACGGACTCGTACCGCCAAGGGCTCACCGGCTCCGGCTCGGGCCCCACCGGGACCGGCGGCGGCGGCGGCGGCACCGGCGGCGCGGGCGGTGAGGGGGGGAGCACGGGGACCTTCGGGGAGGGGGGGCGGTGCGAGTACACGTGCTCCAACGATCTGAAGAAGGTCATCAGCTGCAATGGCGCGACGATCGAGGAGTGCAAGCCTGACGAGGGTTGCGTCAACGCGGAGTGCGTGCCCAACCCGTGCGAGGCGGCGGAGAGGTCGAAGAGCTCGTACGGATGCGACTATTGGGCGCTCAAGACGGCCCTCCGGCCGACCGCTCAGGGGGCCTGTTTCTCCGCGATTGTCGCCAACACGTGGGAGCTGCCGGTCCATATCAATGTTGAGCGCGGTGGGCAGCCGCTTGATGTAGAGAACTTCGCCTACATTCCGGAGGGGCAAGGTTCCATCGAAGACATCCAGTATAAGCCCTACGATCCGGTCGCTGGGCTCGGCGTCGGAGAGGTCGCTGTCCTGTTCCTCTCGAGGCTCTCTGCGGGATCGAGCGTCGTTGATTGCCCTGAACCGGGCGCGTTGGATGAGGAGACTGGTGTCGATGGCACCGGTCGCGGAGCAGCGTTTCACATCACGACCGACTATCCAGTCGTAGCCTATCAGATGCTGCCCTATGGCGGAGGGCAGGCCGCCATCACCTCCGCGACCTTGCTCCTGCCGACCAGCGCCTGGCACACCAACTACGTTGCCATCAACGGCTACTCGTCATCGGACTCGGCCGCCTACCGCGGTGCGTTTCCCTCGCTGGCCATCGTTGCCCATCAGGACGAGACGGATGTGACCATCTTGCCGAAGGTGAATATTCAGGAGAGCACCGGTGTAGAGGGAGCCGAACAAGGTGTGGCGAAGACTTACCGGTTGAACGCCGGTGAATTCCTGCAGATCACCCAGGCGGATGAGCTGACTGGCAGCCCTATCGAGTCGACGAAGCCCATCGGCCTCTTCGGAGCCCATGCTTGCATGGTCGTGCCGAACGGTGTCGCCGACTGCGATTCAGGTCAACAGCAAATCGCGCCGGTTCGGGCTACCGGGAGCGAGTACGTGTCGGTCCGCTACCGGAACCGCATCGCGGATCGCGAGGAGTCGCCGCCCTGGCGGATCGTAGGCATGGTGGACGATACGAAGCTCACCTGGGAGCCGTCCAAGCCAGAGGGCGCGCCGGATACCGTCAAGCTCGGTGAAGTGTATCAGTTCGACAGTGGCGGGCCTTTTATCGTCAAGAGCCAGGACGTGAATCATCCGTTCTATGTCGGTCAGTACATGACCGGCGGTAGCGCATACACGAACATCGGCGATCCGGATTGGGTCAATGTGGTCCCGCCGTCTCAATTCCTGGATTACTATGTGTTCTTCACAGATCCGACCTACCCCGAGACGAGCCTCGTCGTCGTCCGTACCCGTTCTAGGGTGAATAACGAGTTCGCCGACGTCGAGCTGGACTGCGCAGGCAAGCTTACTGGGTGGACGCCGATCGGAGACGGAGACTACGAGTACACCATCGTCGATATTACCACAGGGAACTTCGAACCGATAGGTGCTTGTGCCAATGGCCGGCACGAGATGCGGAGCGATCTTCCCTTCGGGGTCACGGTATGGGGGTGGGGCGCGATTCAGCAAAACTATCGTGTTTCTTACGCTTACCCTGCCGGTGCTGGGTTCCTGCCCATCAACGAGGTCGAAATTCCACCCATTGCCAACTAGCTAACGCGGCAGTGGACTCCCCCGCCGGCGTCCTGCATCTCTGCCCTGTGAACGCCGTGTCCGAGCCCAAATCGAGGAGTGAAGGGCGGTCCCAGGGCGACTGCCGTACCGGACGCCAATGGGGCGTATCGCCGACGCAGTCGCGCTCGTCGTGCGCGCAACCCCCGGCGCCCGAGCTCGAGGCGCTGTCGCCGCCAGCTCCGCCTCCCCAGCACCCGCCCGCGGAGCGTCCTTGAAGTCGTCAAGCCCGAGCACCAGGTCGCAGCTGGTCATCCCGGCCGCAATTGCCAGGGAGCCATCCGCGCACCCGCGCCGTAGCCCGTTCGCCGCTTTTTCACCGTCGCCACGCGGCCCACGCTACATACCGTGCCGAGGACGCGGTAGCACCGCGCGCCAGCCCGCCGCCTCAACCCCGCGCGCCCCGGACACAGCCGCCCGCTTCCGCGGCGGTCCTCGCACCTCCTGGTTCGACCCAGGAGACATCCTCCCCCGGGCCGAGTAGTCTCCCGCCCGGACGCCGGCCCGCATGCGGCGGAACGCCCGCGTCAACCTCGTTTTTCGAGCGTTGCTTGGAGGACAGCTCACCGTGATGGATCGACGAAACCTGCCGGGCCGTGCGCCGCGACGCCCGTCGCGCCTTCGCTGCGCGCTGACCGCAGCGGCCCTGGCCGCACCGGCCCTCGCCGCGCTGGCGCCCTCCGCCGCCCGCGCGCAGGACCGGACCTTCTACCTCGATCGCCTCAGGATGGCCGGCGCCCCCGACGACGGAATCGGCGTCTGGCGCCCGCACATGGGGGAACGGACGCGCTTCTTCGGGCAGCTCGGGCTGGGGATGTCGGTCCACCCGCTCCGCGACGACAACTACGTTGACAACCTCGCCATCGAGGAGCGGATCGAGGGCGACGGGCCCGTCACCTCGCAGCTCATCACCTACCTGAACGCGGGCGTCGAGATCCTCGGCCGCGGCGCCCTCCAGGTCGCGTTCCCCATCGTCCTGTTCCAGGACGGCAACCAGACCTACCACCGCGAGCTCGGCCTCAACCAGAGCGTCGACCTGAAGACCGCCACCCCGATGGACCTCCGGGTCGACGCGCGCTTCGTCGCCCTGGAGCTCGACGAGCGCCGCTTCCGGCTGGGCCTCACCGGCGCGGTCTTCGTGCCCATCGGCAACACGTACTCGTTCGCCGGCGACCGGGGCGTGAGCAGCTCGTTCGGCCTCGGCGCCGAGTACGACTTCAAGGATTTCTTCGTCACCCTGAACACCGGCGTCGCCATCCGGCCGCGCGTGGCGCTCAACGAGCTCGTCGTGGGCAGCGAGCTCACGTACGGCGTCGGCGGCTACGTCCCGCTCCTCGACGGCAAGCTCCGCCTCGGGGCCGAGATCTTCGGCTCGTTCGGCCTCCTCAAGGAGACCGCGGGCGAGCTCGATGCCTCGCCCATCGAGTGGCAGCTCAACAGCAAGATGTTCCTCACCAAGGACAAGGCGGTCTACGTCGGCGCCGGCGTCGGCACCCGCATGAGCGGCGGCTACGCGCCCGATTTCCGGGGGGTCGCCCTCGTCGGCGGCTCGTTCGGCATCGCCGACTCCGAAGCCCGCTCGCCCGGGTTCAACTACGTGATCACGGCGGAGAAGGACACCGACGGCGACGGCTACCCCGACGTCATCGACCTCTGCCCGGAGGACCCCGAGGACGGCAAGCAGCCCAAGCCGAGCGACGGATGTCCGGACATGCCCGACCGCGACGGCGACGGCATCCCCGACGTCGTCGACAAGTGCCCGGACGACCCCGAGGACAAGGACGGCATCGACGATCGCGACGGCTGCCCCGAGGAGGACGCGGATCAGGACGGCATCCCCGACGCCACGGACAAATGCCCGAAGGAGCCGGGGCAGGTCGTCGTCGAAGACCCGGAGAAGAACGGCTGCCCCTTCTACATCCGCAGGATCACGGGCTCCGCCGAGATCGAGATCATGAAGCAGGTCGAGTTCGAGTTCGACAGCTCCAGGATCCTCCCGCAGAGCTATCCGATCCTCGACGAGGTCGTGCGCCTGCTCAAGGCGAACCCCGAGATCAAGCTGCTCAGCATCGAGGGGCACACCGACAACCAGGGCACCATCGACTACAACGACCGGCTCGCGCACAACCGCGCCATCGCGGTCAGGGTCTACCTGATCAACAAGGGTGTTCAGTCGGAGAGGCTCACCTCCGTCGGCTATGGCTCCCGCCGGCCGCTCCTGTCCAACGACACGCCCGAAGGCCGGCAGCGCAACCGGCGCGTCGAGTTCCATATCAAGTCGCAGACGATCGAGGGCCGGTAAGCTCCAGCCGGAGCGGCTGGCCGATCCTCCCCCCGAGATCAAGCGACGTTTGCGTGCACGTGCCGCGGCATGTGCACGCAAACGTCATCTCCTGAGCGCCGGCCGGGTTCGGCCCGGCCACGCGGGCGCGTCCCACGCAAGCGCGCTCCCGGGGATCGGCGTTCAGTCGTCGCGGTGCGTGAGCGCCGGGCGACGATGGTCGCACTTGCCGGGGATCGGAAAGCCGCAGACCGCCTCTTCCGTCAGGCAAACCTGCTCCGCGGGACACTGCTCCGGATCGAGGGCGCCGGGATCGCAGGGACGAGAGCAGAAATCGGGCCTCGCCAGCGGGGCGTCGTAGCGGCCGTTGCCGTCGACATCGATGGTGATCGGGTTGGTGATCGCATAGGGCGGGACCGGCGACCAGTCGGGCACCGTCGGCGTGGGCGCGAACAGGGCGCTGAGCGCGGGGATCCGGCCGAACGCGTCGCCGGCCAGCCGCGAGAGCTGGATCTCACCGAAGGGGACGTCCAGGGAGACAGGGCTCATGAGGTTCCTGTCCTCGAGCCCCATGGCGATGATCACCACCCAGGAGTCGCGATCCGGCGCCGTGAAGGTGACCTTGCCGCGCACGTCCACGATCGCGCTCGGCGGCATGGCCGGCTCCAGCAAGCGGACCATCCCGCCGTTCAGGTAGATCTCCACCCGATCGACGCCGAACCAGCTCGCCGTCTGGACATCGAACAGGAGCTCGAGCGACTCTCCGGCGCTCGCCGCCGCCACCTCACCATACGTCTTGCCGCGGATCGTCGCGCGGATGAAGGGGCCGTACGTCGCGAAGGCGTGCGCGCCCCGCAAGCTCTCGACCGCGGCCGGCGTCTCGAGGGCGGCCGGGGAGTCGGTCGCGCTCCGGAAATAGGTCCGCGGGAAGCCCGGCTCCTTCGACCCGTCGTGGCTGTCGCTGCTGGCGATCTGCGCCGGGGCGAAGCCCCGCTCGAGGTAGCGGAAATAATCGTCCACCTGGCCCGCGCGGTACGTGCACGGCGCGTCGCGCGCGTCCTCGGGGACCGGATCGCCGCCGAGCGCCGCGGGCCCGCAGAGCTCCTGGCTGTCGGAGGTCGTTCCGGAGAAGCCCCAGTTGTTCGCCTGCTCGTCGGGCGTCCGGGCGAGGATGCGCTTCATCAGCGCCCACGCGAGCTCGGTGCGGGCGCGGCGCTTGCAATCGGAAACGGCCAAAGCGGCGGCAGCCGCGCCTGCGCCGGGGGCGCCGCCCGGCGCGGACGGCGCCGCGCACGACGCGCGCAGCCAGCCCGCCGCCTCGGGGCACGCGGCCTCGATCTCGGCGGCGCTCCCGGCGGCGTTCAGCCGCGCGAGGCAGCGGTTCCAGTCGACGACCTCGGCCACGCTCGGCGTGCGCACCAGATCGAACCGCTTGCCGTTGATGACCTCCATCGCGTCGAACGCGCAGCTCGCGGTCCGGAAGACGGGGTTGTTCTCCTCGAGGAACGTCGGCGTCCGGCCCATCGTGTAGGTGTCGACGCCGAGCTGGTCGATGTAGCCGAAGAAGCCGTCGCGCGGGTGCGCGACGATCGTCAGCGGCGCCACGGTGCCGTCGCCGGAGGCCCGGAGGGCGTCGAGGATCGCCCCGGCGGGCTCGCACGTCCAGTCGTGCGCCCCGTGGCCCGGGACGTCGAGCTCGTCGTATTCGAGCGGGAACCCGATGAAATGCCCCTGCTCCAGCGTGGTGATCTCCGCCCCGATCGCCGTGGCGAGGTGAGGCGCGAGCCCGAGCGCGCGCGCTGTCGGCTGGTAGTCCGTCTCGACGTCGTGGTCGGTCGACACCGCGAGCTCCACGCCCTCCGCCGCCACCGTGGCCACCCGCCGCGGCAGCGCCATGCCGCTGTCGAAGCTCGGCTCGGAGTGGAGGTGCATGTCGGCCGACATCCACCCGCTCGTGTCGACCTCGCGCACGAGCGTGGCGTCGAGCTGCAACGTGCGGCCCGGCGCGAGCGTGACGTCGCGCTCCACGTAGATGCCGTACTCGATGCCGCGCGACACCGTGATCTGGTATCGCCCCGGCTCGATCTCGACCTCTCCCTCGCCGGTGGCCGTGATCTCGACGGCGCGGTTGCCGTTCCCGAGCCGGCCGTCGCCGAGGTAGACCCTGCGCCGGCCGTCGCCCGGGAGCCTCCGCCCCGCCTCGTCGAGCGAGGCGAAGGCGAGCTTGGCCGGCACCCGCTGGCCCGCCTCGTCCGCGACGCGGTAGCGCACCCTCGCCGGCGCGGGGAGGCGCGGCGACACCACGGCCTCCAGTCCCGCCCGCAGGCTCACCCGGATGGGCGCCGACATCGCCGTCCCCGCCGCGTTCCTCGCCACGAGCAGGTAGCTTCCGGGCGGCAGGGCGCCGCGGAAATCGCCGTCCTCGGACGGGTCGAGGCCGAGATCCGCGTCGATCTCGTCGATGAGGCCCACGTCGCCGCGCGCCTCCCGGTTGGCCGCCACGAGCTCGTCCAGCGAGGCGAAGGGCCGCGCGGGATCGGGATCGGCGAAGACGAACACCCGGGCGTTCGGCGCGGCCTCGAGGGTGTCCTCCCACAGCACGTGGCCGCTGACCGCGCCGGTCGCGGTCCCGCGGAGCCGGTGCATCACGCCGGTCACGCTCGAGACGTCGCCGTCGCCCACGGCCAGGTAGCGCTCGTAGCTGAACGCGCGGTGGGCGTCGCACGCCGCGTCGTCCTCCTCGTTGAACAGGCACGATCGGCTGGCGGACACGAACGCCGTCGCCGCGCTCGCGAAGAGGGGCACGTTGACCAAAGGCGGCGCCGCGCCCTCCGCTGCCTTCGTGAAGTAGCCGTAGCTGACGTCGCCGCCCGCCGCGGCCACGAAATCGAAGGTGAGCGGCGCCTGGAAGGAGTTCCGCCCCGCGTTCCACGCGTCCTGGACCGCCGTGTCCTCGTCGAAGCCCGCGCCGGGCGCGAAGACGTCGTTCTGGTTGCCGAAGAACACGAAATCTCCGGCGACGATGCCGGCGCGGCGCGACGACGCCTCCTGCGCGGCCTCCGGCGGATCGCCGAGGACGCCGCCGAACACCGAGACCGGGGCCGTGGCGTTGTCCAGCGGCAGGACGTCGCTGCACGCGCAGGTCAGGCAGCCGCCCGGATCCTGCCGATACCCGTTCGGGCACGGCTCGCAGCTCCTCTGGGGCTCGCAGCCGGGCGGCGGCCTGTCGTCGAGCAGGAGGACCGTGCGCACCGTCACGAACCGATCGCCCGGGTGAAGGAGGTAGTCTGTCCGGAAGCGGATCCTGGAGCGGACGCCGGGGAAGAAGAGGCCGAGCAGATCCTCCTGCGCCCGGAGCAGGCCTATCGCCTCGAACAGGAACTCGCCGTCTCCCTCGACGCGGATCCCGGCCTCTGCGCCGTCGGAGCCGTCCGCGAGCACGGAGACGTCGGTCGCCGTCGGGTCGGGCACGATGAGGTTGGCGAGCGAGAACATCTCCGCGAACCGGTCCCGCCCCTGTCCGCCCTCCTCGCCGATCCGGCCGCGCCGCCGGTCGACGTCGACCACGGCCCCGCCGAAGATCCCCGGCCCAGGCGAGTCCCGCCCGCCCAGGATCGCCACGCGGATCTGGTCGTTCTCGAGGAGGAAGTCGCCTATGTCCGCCATCGCCACCGGGCCGCCGACGAGCTCGGCGCGCTGCTCTATCCGCTTGGCGCGGAGCAGCCGATCGCCCCCGCAGCTCGGCAGCGCGGGGGCGGCGAGCGCGGCGGCGGCGAGCGGGACGAGCGCTACCCGGGTGAGCCAGCGGTGGGTTCGCCGCACAGAGCTCTCTCCTACAGCGAGAGCTGGAGTTGCAGGAGGAGCACGTCGTTCGAGCTCGACAGCCCGCCGAGCTCCTCCCGGTGCGTGTATTCGAGCTGCGCCTTCACCAGATCGTCGTACGCGTGGTAGCTCGCGCCGCCGGTGAGCACGAGGTTGTCCCCTTCATCGTCGATATCCAGGTTGGGGTCGATCCACTCCGCGCGACCCGAGACACCGAGCTTCCGGGCGATGAGCATGTAGCCTGCCTCGAAGACGAGCGCGAGCGACGAGACCGAGGTGATCTGCGCGATCGGCTGGGTGGGCACCGCCTTGGGGCTCGCCCCGGTCCAGAGCACCTCGCCGAGCGCGTGAAGCCCCGCGGCGTGCACCAGGACATCGGCGCTCGCGCCGTAGAGCGTGCGCGCGCCGCCGTCGCTGAAGAAGCCGTCGGCGCCGACCCCGAGGCGGAAGGGCGAGCGGGCGACGTCCTGGAGCGTACGGCCGAGCGGGCCCCGCGGCTCGGTGGCGACCCGGCCGGCGACGGCGATCCCCTCGAAGCGGTTGCCGAGGGGAGCGAGGCTCTCGGAGGGACCTGCGTAGAACTGATCCGAGCGCTGGAAGGCGTTGTAGACGCCCGCGTGACAGCTGAAGGCGCGGTCCTGGAAGTGCCCTTCGGCCTGGATCCCGACCTGCGTGAACGGGGCGATCGCGCGGACGGCGAGCGGCCGCTCGGCGAGGGCGCCGTCGCCGGCGCCCGTCATCGCCGAGCGAGAGAAGGGCACGGTGCGCGCGCCCGCGATCACCTCGAGCGCGCGCGCCGCCGTGACGCCGGCCCACGCCTCGTGGATGCGCGCCGTCCCCTCGTCGTCCCCGGCGAGCTCCGTCGAGATGGCGAACCGCACGAGCCCCGCGACGTCGCCGCGCAGCCCGGCGCGGACCCGGCGCAGCCGGAAGCCGGGCTGCTCGGCGCTGTCGCCGGCCTGGCCCAGCGCGTCGTCGCCCACGTAGGGCGCGGCCTGCAGCGCGAGCAGCGCGATCGGCGCGATCTCGAGCGGCCCGAGCGCGACCCGCACCCGCTCCCGGAAGCCCGGCGGCAAGAGGTCGCCGCGGTCGCCGCTCGCGGGGGCCGGAGAGGCGGGCGCTGGCGCCTCGCGCGGCCGCGGCTCCCGCGCAGGCGCGCTCGGCCGAGCGGCCGGCGCCGCTGCGCCTCCCGGCTCGGCGGCCGCCTCGACCCCTTCTGCCTGCGCGTCGCCAGGGCTCGCGACCGCGGCGGCGGGCTCCTCTGCCGCGGGCCCGGGCTCCTGCGCGCGCGGCGTGGCGGCGGCGAGCAGGACTGCGGCGCCGCCTGCGACGCGAGCGAGGTGCCTCATGGATTCGGGTCTCCTGGAGGGCTGCGTGGAGCGCCCCGTGCCGCTCCGGCTGGGCAGTGGTCGTCACCTCGTGCCGTGTCCACCCGGCGAGGTGCCCGGGAAACTAGAGGAAGACACGCGGCGCTGCAATCCGCGCGGCGCGCTGTGCTAACGCTCGCGGCCTACCCGCTCCTCGCGCAGCAGCGGAGGGAAGGGGAGCGCCACACTTCTCATGGAAATGCCCGGTTCGAGCCCGTCCGACAGCGATCCCACGCCCCGGGCCAGCGCGTCCGCCGCCCCGCCGCCTCCATCTCCCGGCGCGGAGGCGCCTCCCGCGGTCGGGAGCGGGAATCGCTGGCCCTGCGACAGG
The DNA here is from genome assembly GCF_051530145.1 of Sorangium sp. So ce302. Lineage (GTDB taxonomy): Bacteria > Myxococcota_A > Polyangia > Polyangiales > Polyangiaceae > Sorangium > Sorangium cellulosum_B. Next base: position 3,549,419 of record NZ_CP150326.1, read on the forward strand.
GCGTTCATCGCGACGTTCGTGCTCCTCGCCGTCGCAGCCGTCGTGCCGATATGGCGGGTGCGGTTCCTGCCGCTGCTCGATCTGCCGAACCACCTCGCGGCCGTCCATATCTGGCACAGCTTCGATGAGCCGTGGACGCGCTTCAGGGACTTCTACGAGCTCAGCCTCCGTCCGGCCCCCTACGGCGCCTATCACATCCTGACGCACGTGATCGCCTATGGCGTCGGCCTCGAGAACGCGAATCGCGTCGTGCTCTCCGGTTATGTGCTCGCCATCCCCGCGGCGGCGCTCGGCTGGGCGCGCCGGACGCGGCGCAGCCCCTGGCTCTCGGTCCTCACCTTCCCGCTGGCCTTCACCCTCTCCTGGGCGTGCGGCTTCCTGCCGTTCCTCGTCGGCGTCGCGCTGCTGCTCGCCGGCGTGCTCGCGCTCGACGCCTACCTCGATCGGCCGAGCCCCTTGCGCGGGGCCGCCGTCGCGCTGCTCAGCGTCGGCTGCGGCCTCAGCCATCCGCTGATCCTCTTCGGCTATTACGTCTGCGTCGCCGTGCTGATGCTCTGCCACCTGCCCCGGTGGTCGCGGATCGCCGTCGCGCTGCCGCTCTTCGCGCCCGCCGTCGCGCTCGTCCTGTGGCAGCTCGTCGCCTTCAAGAGCCCCATGGTCGATCTGCGGAGCGGCCCGCGGTTCCAGGGCGTCTGGGTGCCATGGCACGAGATGCTCCGATCGTTCCCCGAGTACACGCTCGACTCGGTATCGGGCGATCTCGACACCCGGCTCTTCTGGGTGCTCCTCGCGGTGGCGTCGCTGCTGGGCCTCTCTGGCGTCGCGCGCGTCGCCCGGCGCTTCCTCCTTGGCCGCGGCCTTCCCGCGCGCGAGCCAGCCGCGCCTGCCGGCTCGCTTCTCGACCGGCTGCACCGCCATCGCTCTCTCGCCCTCTGCGCTGCGATGGCGATCTGCTATTTTCTCGTGCCGCTGCACCTGGCTCGCCCCTTCGACTGGTGGTTCGTGAGCGGGCGCTTCTCGCCGTTCATCTGCTTCTTCGGCTTCCTGGCCATCACGGCGCCGCTCCAGGGCCGCTCGCGCCTCCTGATGGCCCCCGCCGTGGCGGCCGCGCTCGTGCTGCCGCTCCACCTCTCGGAGAAATACGCGCGCTTCGACGAGCGCGTCGAGCCGTTCGCCCGGATGGTGGCGCGCATCCCGCCGGGCGCCGAGGTCCTCTTCTTGACGCTGCCTCCACGGACCGATGAATCGTTGATCATCGAGGGCACGAACCACTTCTCCTCGTGGGTGCAGATCATGCACGGGGGCTTCAGCGCGGACGGCTGGCACAACGTGGGTTTCCCCTTCACGCTGAAGCGTCGCCTCCCCGCGCCGCCGTCGAACCGCGGTGAGTGGTTCAAGCCGGATGTCCATGGCGTCGCGTACGATTACGTGATCCTCCGGAACGAGCGGCCGGATAAGCCGGTGTTCACCGCGGCGCACCCCTCGTTTCGCCGGATCGAGCGCGATGGCGCCTTCACGCTCTACGAGCACACGCGTTGAGCGACGCCCCGGTCGCACCTCCGCTCGGCGCAGTCGAGCGCGCCGCTGTCGTGTGTCGCGCGTCGCGAAGCGCGCCGTGGTCGCAGGGGGCGCGTCGGTGACGTGACGTTCAGGCGAGGCGCCTCATCCCCGCCGATCTGCCGTCGTTCCAGGCACCGACCGGGTAGTCTACGATCCTTGCGGTCGGCCACCCCTCGGGTGCGTCGCGCCGAGGAGGGGAGCCGCTTGCCGATGTCGACCAGAACCCGCGCAGTCCGTCGCCGCCCGCTGGCCTGGAGCGGAGGGCTCGCCGCCGTGGTCGGGCTCGCGCTGGCGTCCGGCGTGGCGCCGTCCTGCGCCGGCGCGGCAGGCCCCGACACCCCGCGAGGCGCCGGAGGCGAGGGCGCTTCCGGCTGTCCGGCCGACTGCGCCGCGGACCCGAGCGCCCCGCTGTGCGACCGGGAGACGGGCGACTGCGTGGCCTGTCTGCCTGGCCCTCTGGCGTGCCCGCCCGGTCAGGTTTGCGATCCCGAGGCGAAGCGCTGCCTTTCGGGCTGTGAAGACGAGTCCGACTGCGCAGCTCCGCTCACCTGCGATCCCGCGAAGCACGCCTGTGTTGCCTGTATCGTCGACGGCGACTGTCCCCCGGGCGCGCTGTGCACCGGAGAGGGCGAGTGCGTTCAGGGCTGCTCGGCGGCGCATCCGTGTGAGAGCGGCGCGGCGTGCTGCGATGGTGTCTGTCGGGATCTCCTGACGGACGCGCTGAGCTGCGGCGCCTGCGGTCGCGCCTGTCCGGAGCTCTCGCACGCCGGGATCGCCTGCGCGTCGGGAGCGTGCGCGCTCACCGCCTGCGAGGACGGGTTCCTCGACTGCAACCACGACCCGGCGGACGGGTGCGAGCACGACGAAGCAGAGCGCGGGCCCTGCTCGTGCACGCCGGGCGACACGAGGGTGTGTTACGAGGGATCGCCGGGCACCGAAGGGGTCGCTCCCTGCGCCCCCGGGGTCTCCACCTGCAGGCCGAGCGGCCTCTCGTGGGGGCCATGCCTCCACCAGGTGCTGCCGGCGCTCGACGTGTGCGCCGACGACATCGACAACGACTGCGACGGCGCCGTCGACAACCCACCCGATCAGGACGGCGACGGGTGGACGATCTGCGATGGCGATTGCTGCGACTCCCCGTCGGACGGGTGCGGCACCCCGGCCCTCGTGAACCGCGGCGCGTTCGAGGTGGCGGGCAACGGGATCGACGACGACTGCGACGGCGTGGTAGACAACACCGCGCCTTGCGACGCCGGGCTCACGAGCGACTCGCCGACCGCGCTCGATTATGCGAAGGCGATCGACCTCTGCGTCACCACGACGGCGAGCCCACCGTCGCGCTCGCAGCGCACGTGGGGTGTCCTCTCCGCGAGCTTCCACCGCGCCGACGGCGCAAGCGCGCCGGCCGCGGCCCAGCGATCGATCCGCCAGGGCTTCGGCTCCGGCATCACGCCGCTCCAGGGCGCGCGGCTCGCGGTGCTCTCGACCGGCGTCGCTGCGGCCGAGGCGGCGCCGAACGACACGAGGCCGAGCTTCGCCCCGTTCCAGGGCGGTCAGGACATGGGGACGTCGAGCAGGGTGCCCGCGGACTGGCTCGACGCGAACGGCGACAACCTCCCGAACGCGCCCGGGTGCCCTGACCCGCAGGGCGGCGCGACGGCCTACGATCCCGTGATGCTGAAGCTGCGCGTCCGCGTGCCGACGAACGCGAGCGCGTTCAGCGTCTCGACGTTCTTCCTCTCGTCCGAGTATCCGGAGTGGGTGTGCAGCCGGTTCAACGACTTCTTTCTGGCGCTCCTCGACTCGACGTTCGAGCCCTTTCCAGGCGAGGCGGCGAACCCTGCGGACGGGAACCTCGCCTTCTATGACCGGCCGCCCGCCGGGGCGCCGGTCTACCCGCTGGGCACGAACCTCGCGTTCGGCGACACCGGGCTCTTCACCCAGTGCGTGAACGGGCCGACCGGGTGCGGCGGCGGCGCCACCCCCGGAACGACGACCACCTGCACGAGCATCACCCAGCTCCGCGGGACGGGGTTCGATGCCACGAGGCCGCCCGCCCAGGTCGGCGGTGACCCTGGCTGGTGCGGATCGAGCGAGCTCGCGGGCGGCGGGACCGGATGGCTGGTCATGAACGGCAATGTCACCCCGGGTGAGATCATGGAGCTGCGCTTCGTACTTTGGGACACCGGCGATCCCTGGAACGATTCCGTGGCCCTCCTCGACAACTTTCAGTGGTCGACGTTTGCCTCGACGCCCGGCACGCGCGAGTGAAGCGCCGCGCAGGGCGGTAGGGCAGGCGCCGCTCCGGGGCACGTCGGGGCGCGGCGCCCGATCGCCCGATGGGGGGCCTCGGCGGCGCCCCTGGCGAGGGCGCTGTGGGGACGCGGCGCTTCGAGGAATGGCGCCCCGACCGAGGCGCGCGACCGCAGCGGACGGACGGCGACCCGATTACACTGCGCGGCGCACAGAGGACCGCGGCACGCATCCCTCGGCCTCGCGCTCGTCAGGAGCGCTTCCGTTCATCACCCAAGGAGACTGCATGAGGAGAACGATCACGCCGCTCGCGCTGTTGCTCGCGAGCCTGTCTTTCGCCACGCTCGGCTGCGATAGCAAGGGGAGCGACGCGACGGCCCCCGGAGCGGTGGCCGAGGGCAAGCCGACCGAGAGCGCCGCTCCTGCGGCGACGATGGCGGCGACGGCGGCGACGGCGGCCGTGCCGGCAGCGGCGACCGCCGAGCCGACGGCCGCTGCGTCGGCCGCTCCGGCGGAGACGGCCGCGGCGACCGCCGAGCCGGCGGAGACGGCCGCGCCGAAGGCGACGGCCGCTGCGTCTGCCGCCGCGGCCGCGGGACCAGCGTCGACCGGCGCCGCGCAGGCGGGCGAGAAGAAGTTCGAGTGCGGGGCGAAGGGCCAGAAGATGTGCCCAATGCAGGCCTGGATGAAGAGCACGATGGCCTCCGCGACCTCGAGCGGCGACGCCGCGAAGATCGCGACGGCGCTGCAGTACGTGGCCAGCAAGCCGCCGCCCGGCATGGGCAGCTGGGTGGCGATCACGAAAGCTGGCATCGCCAAGGCGAAGGCCGGCGACGTCGACGGCGCGAAGGCGAGCTGCAAGCAGTGCCACGACCTCTACAAGGAGCAGTACAAGAAGACGATGCGCGATCGTCCCTGGTGAGCCGCCCGCCGGCGGCGCGGCGGATCCGCTCCGGTTCGCGCCGCTCGCCGCTGCGTCCCCGCGGCTCACCGCGGCGAAATTCCCGTAACCCAACGACATTTTCGCGAGCTCACGGCGCCGTGGCGAGCGCTGAGCGCCGCTTCCTGGAGCGCCGCGAGCGGCGAGCGTCGCCGCCGCGCGCCCGGCCGGCGATCGCTGCTCGGTCGGCAGGGCGCGGGACAAACATCTTGGACGGGAGGGGGTGATGCGATACAGCGCTGTGCTGATGGCGCGCGCTGTTCGCACAGGCCCTGGGGGTGCCCATGCGCCTGCCACCTCGTCGTCCACCCGCGCGCGAGGGGCCGGCAAATCGAGCGGGGCAGCGGCTGCTCCGCGCCCGCGCGCCGGCCAGACCGCCGACCCGTTCTCGAGCGGCGCGACGCCGCCCTCGAAGCCGCGCGCGGGCGCGGCGCCGCGGCTCACCGGGGACGCGGCCCTCGACGTCAGATCGAGCACGGCGGCCCCGAGCGTGCGCCCTCCAGCGGCCCCGTCCGCGCCGAGCGTGCGCCCTCCAGCGGGCCCTCCGCGGGCGGACGCGGGTGCTCCTGCGGCCGCCTCGAAGAGGCCTCCTCCGCCGGACGACGACGACGACGAGGACGACGAGCGGGGCGGCGCGCAGCGCGGCCGGCCGCGCGGCCCGTTCACGCAGCACCGGCGGCTCGACTCGCTGCGCAGCCTGCTGCAGAAGCACCCTGCCGGCCTGACGATCTACGATCTCGCGCGCGAGCTCAACGTCACGCCGCGCTCGCTCCGGCGCTACCTTGTCGAGGTCAAGCGCGAGCTCGATCTCGTGTCGGTCGCCACGCGCCCCGGGGGCCCTCGCCTCTGGCGGCTGTCTCCGAGCGAGGCGCCCCGGCGCGTCGAGGTGCGGCGGACGCAGGCGTACGCCCTGCTCGCCGCCCGCCGGCTGTTCGAGCCGATGCGCGGCTCGACCCTGTTCGAGGAGATCGACCTCGCCGCGCAGCGCCTCCTCGGCGTCGCGCGCAGGCCCGGGCGCGGGCCGAACGCCGGCGTCGCCGACGCGCGGCTGGAGGAGCGCTTCCTCTATCTCCCGTTCGCCCCGAAGGACTACGCCGCGCGCACCGAGGAGCTCGACGACCTGTTCCAGTCCGTCGCCGACCTGCGCCCCCTGCGGTGCCGCTACCGCCGCTCGCGGGACGGGCGCGAGGAGCGGGTGCTCATCCACCCGTACGCGCTCGTCCTCTACAAGGACGCGATCTACTGCGTGGGCCTCCACGTGGGGCGCGGCGAGGTGCGCACGTTCCTGCTCGATCGCATGCGCGACACGGAGTGCGCGGTCACCGAGCGGTTCGAGCTGCCCCCGGATTTCTCCATCGACGACTACTTCCAGGGCCAGTTCGGCATCTGGCGCGGGGGCGAGCCCCGGCGCGTCGTGATCGACTTCGACGAGCGTGTCACCGAGTTCGTGCGGACGCGCAAGGTGCATCCGTCTCAGGAGATCACGCCACTGTCCGGCGGCGGCGTGCGGCTCACGATGCTCATCGGCGACATGACGGAGCTCGCGACGTGGGTCCTCGGCTTCGGCGAGACCGCGCGCGTCGTCGAGCCGCCCGACCTCGTGGACCGCGTGAAGCGTGAGCTCGCCGGCGCGCTCGCTCGCTACGACGAGCCGCCGTCGCCGGCCGAGGCCTAGCTCCGCAGTCCAGCGATCCCGGGTGGGATCCCTGACCCGCGGAGCTGGCCCGCCTCAGCGCGAGGCCTGGAGCGCCTCGTCGATCATCTTCTGGTGCTCCGCCGGGTCCGCCCAGCGGGCGCGCCCCTCGGCCGGCAGCTGATCGATCGGATCGAAGTACGTGTACCGCTGCCCCGGCTTGACGCTCGGCGCCTCGAACACCGAGATCCCGGTCGTGCGGTCGTAGTGCTCGAACGAGTGCGCGTCGCGCTTGCCTCCGCCGCCGGGCGCGTCGACGACGAACGTCGGCGTGTTGAACCCGGCGGTCGAGCCGCGCACGTACTTCTCGATCGTGAGCCCGGTCGCCAGCGTGGTCCGGAGGTCCTCCACGCCGCGGACGAGGTCGTGGATGTAGACGTAATAGGGGTGCACGTGCACGTGCCCCAGGCGCTTCACGAGCAGCTTCATCGTCTCGGGCGTGTCGTTCACCCCGCGCTGCAGCACGGACTGGTTCCTGACCGTGATCCCCCGCTCGAAGAGCTTGTTCATCGCGTCGCGGGTGACGCCCGTGATCTCGTTCGGGTGGTTGAAGTGCGTGTGGATCACGACCTCCTTGTGCAGCTTCCGGCCGAGCTCTACCGTGCGCGTGACCGCGTCGATCCACTCGTCGTCGGTCAGGATCTTCTGCGGCATCACGGCCGGGCCCTTCGTGGCGAGGCGGATGCGCTGGATGTTCGGCATCCTGAGGAGCGTCTCTCCGATCGCGCCGAGCTGCTCCGGCCGCAGGTTGTACGCGTCTCCGCCGGAGACGACGATGTCCTCCAGCTCGGGGCGCGACGCGATGTACGCGTACGCTCGCTTCCAGCGCTCCTCGTCGACCTTGAAGTGGGTCTTCTCGACCTCCTCCGTGTCGATGCCCACCGCGTAGCTGCGCGTACAGAAGCGGCAGTACACGGGGCACGTGTCGAGCGGCAGGAAGAGCGCCTTGTCGGCGTACCGGTGCGTCAGCCCGGGGACGGGCGCGTCCGCGCGCTCGTGCAGCGAATCGAGCCCGAGCTTCGGGTGATCCGGCAGGAAGCGCGAGGCCAGCGGGATGAACTGCGTACGGAGCGGATCGCCGTACGGATCGTTCCAGTCGATCAGAGAGAGCATGTACGGCGAGACCCGGACGCTCATCGGCGCGTGCGCGAAGCCCTCGGTCGCGTCCCGGATGAAGTCGTCCGACACCATCCCGCGCAGCGTGTCGAGCAGCTTGTCGGGGCGGGTGATCGACTTCTTCGCCTGCCACCGGTGGTCCATGAACTGCTCGTCGGTCACGTCGGCGTAGGCCGGGATCCTCCGGAAATCGGGCAGCTCGAGCAGGTTCGCGTGCTGGAGGGACGCCGGGTCCACCGGCGGCTTGAGGGGCGCGATGTCGTGGCTTCGCTTGCTGAGTTCGATGAGGCTCGAGGTGGTCGTCATGTCGTGGACCCTTGCTCGCGCGGAGCAAAGAGAGCGTCGAGGGATGGCCGCGTGCCTGCGCCTACGCGTCTCGGGGCCTGCCCGGGAGAGGCTGCGGCAGCGGTTCCTGGGAGCGTAGCATCGCGGTACCCCGGTCGGGGGCGATGTGCGCCGCTTGTCGCCGAGCGGCGCCTCTGGCGGGCGGGCGGGGGGTTGGCGAGCGCGCTCGCGGTTGGCGGGCGCGCGAGCCGGTCAGGGTTCGATCGACGCGACCGTGGTGTCGCGGGTGGTGCGGTAGCGCGCGTAGTAGGTCCGGACGCGCGTCACGTAGGCCTGGGTCTCTTCGTACGGCGGGATGCCGCCGTGCCTCATGACCGCCCCTTCACCGGCGTTGTAGCCGGCGATGGTGAGATCGAGATCTCCGTTGAAGAGGTTGGCCAGGATGCGCAGGTACCGCGTTCCACCGAAGATGTTCTCTCGCGCGTCGAACGCGTCGCGCACCTGCATGCGGAGCGCGGTCTCTGGCATCAGCTGCATCAGCCCCTGCGCGCCGACGGGCGAGACGGCCCGTGGATCGTAGTCGCTCTCGCACTTGATCACCGCGCGGACGAGCTCCTCGGGGATCTGATAGAGCGCGGCGGCCTGCCGGATCCACGCGTCGTAGCGGCTGAAGCGCTCGAGCGATTTGTCGCTCGGCGCGACGGGCGTCACCCCCGCGCGCGTCGTCGAAGAGCGGCGCCCGTCGCCCTTGATGTACAGCTTGAACCGCGCGTCGCCGGTGGGGCGGTTCGCGAAGTGCACCGTTCCATCCGCGTCGGTGTACGTGAAGATGTCGGCGAGCGCGCTGCCCGGGTGCAGCGCGAGGACGGCGAGCCCGAGCGCGGCGGCGAGGGCGCGCAGGGGCACGCGAAGGGAAGGCCCGGAGGTCGACGGGGCAGGCATCTCTCGGTTCAGCATAGGTTGCGATCGTCCGCTCGCGCAAACCGCACCGTATCGGCGGAAATCGTGCCAGTGGAATCGGAGGAAGCTGAATTGGAGAGCAACGCTTCGGGCACGCGCCGTCATTCCGAGGACGCCGTCGTGAGGCGATCCGGCGCGCCGCCCCCCCGTCGTGGAAGCTCGGTCTGGTGAGCACGTCCCGGGCGCTGTAGTAAGGCGGGCGCCATGGAGATCGGCTGGCGGCATGTGCTCGCGGGGGTTGCGGCCCTCTTCATCCTGTTCCTCGTCGTCAAGATGCGCCCTGCCCGGCGGCGCCGGGACGCGCTGAGCGCCGAGGTGCAGGCGGCGCGGGAGCGCGCGCGGCGCGCGGCGACCCCGCGCGAGCGGGCCGAGGCCCTGTGCGACGCTGGCGTACAGGCGATGCACGGCGGCCGCCGCGTGACAGCGGCCGTGGGGTTCTTCGTGCGCGCGATGCGCGCCGACCCGACCTCGGCTCGGGTCATCGAGCTCGCGAGCGGCGCGCTGGCCAGGCGCAAACCCCGGCTCCTCGAGAAGATCCTCTGGCGGAGGCTCGCGGTGCTCCCCTGGGACGGCGAGCACCGCGACGCGGTGCGCGCGGCCGCGGGTGGGCTGGAGGCGCTCTACCGGCGCGGGATCCGTGACCGAAGCCGGGCGGAGATCATGCGCAAGCTGACCCGGACGCTCGGCTGAGCCAGGGCGCGAGGGCGCGTCATCGGGCGCGCCGCCGGCCGGCCGGCGAAGACGTCAGAAGACGTCAGAAGACGTCAGGAAACGTCACGTCCCCCAGAACGATCGCGGCAGCGCGCCGCGGTTCGACAGCGCGACGAGGTCCATGAGCAGCGCGATCGTGACGTGGACCAGGAAGCCCGAGTAGATGCTCTTCGTGCGCATCGCGAGCGAGCCGAGCGCGATCCCGGCGACCACGGCGCCGGCCGCCTCCAGGTACGGCTTGCCGAAGTGGATCATGCAGTAGGGGACGATCATCGCGAAGATCGCGCCGGAGCCCAGCGTGTGCCGCAGGCCGGCGAGCCAGAAGCCGCGGAAGAAGATCTCCAGCGCGAAGAACTGGGCGAAATACATCGTCTCCCAGGCGATGAGGTCGAACCAGGAGCGGGAGGACTGCTTGTAGAACGGGTAATAGGTCCCGAAGTCGGGCGCGCTCGCGACGACGAACACCGCCGGGACGACGACGGCGAGGCAGAGCAGGTAGATCCACGCGTGCTTCGCGAGCCCCCGGACGCGCAGCCCCATGTCGAGCAGGCTGTCCTTCGGGAAGCAGGCCTTCCACGCGACCATCGGGATGGCGACGTACCCGAAGACGCGGGTGAACGACCACCAGACGTAGCCGTAGAGCTCGTCGTAGCGGCGGATCGAGATGGGCAGCAGCGTCCCGCCCGGCGAGAGCGCCTGAGCGAGCTCGAGCTCGCGCAGCCACGGCCGGATGTGCTCGTCGTAGACGGCGCGGCCGCCGTAGTACTGCTGCAGCATGAGCACGACGGCGGTGATGGTGAACAGGACCGCGGGGCGGCGGTCGTAGCCGCCGGCGGCGAGGGTGCGCCGCTGGTGCTCGTGGGCCTCGACGTCGAGCTCCCGCCAGGTGCGCCGGAAGAAGAGCCAGAGGACGGGCGCGAGCGCGATGTACGCGACGACCGGGAACAGGGCCTTGAGGACGGTGCTCCCCAGGGCCGACGAGGGCCCGGCGAGGCGGGAGCTGACGTCCGAGAGGGGCGGCTGCAGCGGCCGGAGCCGGTCGACGTGCGCCACGAGCCAGCTCCCCAGGTTGAGCATCGGCGCGCCGTGTACCACGATCCGCGGCCCAGCACAGCGGCGACACTCGGGCGACGCGGGATCTCGACCGCCGCCGGCGCCGCCCCTCCGCAGCGCGGCCTTGCGGCGCCCTGCCCTGCTCTGCTAGATCGCGCCCCTCTTCAAAGCCGCGCGAGTCATCTCGCGCATGTCCGGCGCAGGCCTCGCCTGCCCGTGGGAGTCTCAGCAATGGCCAGCAAAAATCCGCTTGCGATCGTGAAGGAGCGCTTCGGCGACAAGGCGAAGCTCGTCGAGGCCGTGAAAGGGTTCGCGACCGAGGACCTCTGGCTCGGGCGCGTCAGCTCCGATCGGGGCGGCACGAAGGGCCTGGATCACGTCTCGAACGCCAAGCTCCTCCGCCTCCACGCGACGTTCAGCGTTGTAAAGGAGAAGTTCGGGACGCGGGCGAAGCTCATCGACGAGACGTTGACCGTCCTGAACCGGTCGAAGGACCAGGGGTACAGGAAGCGCCTCGAGGCGTACCCCGTCCCGCGCCTCTATGATCTCTACCAGTCGGCCTCGAAGCGGGCGAAGGCGGCCTCGAAGGCCCAGGCCTGAGCGCGCGCTGCTCGGAGCCCCCCTCCCGCCGGTTGTGACCGGGCTGCCTGCCCTTGAAGGTCAGGCGTTCCTATCGTAATGAGCCGCGTCGCCAGCGCGCGGCATCCAGCCGTCCTGCGTCGGACCGACGATCTGACGTCCCCCTGATGAGCCAGAAGCCCCCTCGTGGGGGCCCTCCCAGAGAAGGTGTGGGTGCCGCCGGCCGCGGCCCCCGCCAAGGAGAACGACCGTGAGCAGCGCGCACGAGACCGAGACCGACGTCTGGACGACCGAAGACGCCAAGTCGCTCTACATGATCGACCGCTGGGGTCGTGGCTACTTCGACGTGAGCCCGGACGGCAACCTCACGGTCGCGCCGCTCCAGGAGCGCGGCAGCAAGATCGCGATCCGCGACGTCGTCGACGCGGCGCTCGAGCAAGGGCTCCGCACGCCGCTGCTCATCCGCTTTCAGGATCTCCTCCATCACCGGGTGCGGGCGCTCAACGAGGCCTTCAACAGGGCGATCGCCGAGAGCAAGTTCCGCGGGACCTACCGCGGCGTGTTCCCGATCAAGGTGAACCAGCTCCGGGAGGTCGTGGAGGAGATCCTCGACGCGGGAAAGACCTACCACTACGGCGTCGAGGTCGGCTCCAAGCCCGAGGTGTTCGCCGGCCTGTCGGTCCATACCGACCCCGAGTCGCTGATCGTCTGCAACGGCTACAAGGACGAGAACTTCATCCGGACGGCGCTGATCGGGCGCAAGCTCGGCAAGAAGGTGATCCTCATCGCGGAGAAGCTCTCCGAGGTGCGCATGATCACCCGCGTCGCCAAGGAGATGAACGTCGAGCCGATGATCGGGCTCAGGGTGCGGTTGCTCACCGAGGGGGCGGGCAAGTGGAAGACCTCGGGCGGAGAGAACGCGAAGTTCGGGCTCTCCACGGCGGAGATCCTCGCGGCGAGCAGGATCATGGACGAGGCGGGCATGAGCTCCTCGTTCAAGCTCCTCCACTTCCATATCGGCTCGCAGGTGCCGGACATCCTGATCATCAAGCGCGCCGTGCGCGAGGCGACGCGGTACTACGCGAAGCTCCGCAAGATGGGGCAGCGCATCGAGTACATCGACGTCGGCGGCGGGCTCGCCATCGACTACGACGGCTCGCGCTCGACCTTCCACTCCTCGATGAACTACTCGGTCGAGGAGTACGCGCGCGACATCGTGCACAACATCGCCGACATCTGCGACGAGGAGCGGGTGCCTCACCCCAACATCGTCTCCGAGTCCGGGCGAGCGATCGTCGCGCACCACTCGGTGCTGGTCGTCCAGGCATTCGGCTCGATCGAGAAGACGCCGATGTCGCCGATCGACATCCAGACCGAGGAGCACAAGCTCATCCAGAACCTCCTCTACATCAAGGACAACATCTCCGGGCCGAACCTCGGCGAGTCGTGGCACGACCTCCTCCAGATCAAGGAAGAGGCGCAGAAGATGTTCGAGCTCGGCCTCCTCAACCTCGACGTGAAGGCCCGGGTCGAGATCCTCTTCTGGGAGATCGCCGAGGCCATGCAGAAGATCGCGTCGTCGCTCGAGCCGGAGGAGGTGCCGGACGATCTCGGCGAGCTCCGCAAGCAGCTCGCCGACCAGTACATCTGCAACTTCTCGGTGTTCCAGTCGCTGCTCGATCACTGGGCGCTCGGCGCGCTCTTCCCGATCGTGCCGATCCACCGGCTGAACGAGCGCCCCGCGGTCGACAGCACGCTCGTCGACATCACCTGCGACTCCGACGGCAAGGTGAGCAAGTTCATCGATCTCAACGACGTGAAGGACACGCTCCCGCTGCACCCGATCTCGGGCGACCAGCCGTACTACGTCGGCATCTTCCTGACCGGCGCGTACCAGGACATCATGGGCGACATCCACAACCTCTTCGGCCGGGTCAACGAGGTGCACGTCTTCCTCGATGAGGACGAGGAGAGCGGGTACTACATCGAGGAGACGATCGCCGGGAACAAGATCCACGAGGTGCTGGCGCTGACCCAGTACGACAACCGCGATCTCGTGGGGAAGGTGAAGGCCCAGGTGGACGGCGCGATCAAGCAGGACCTGCTCAAGCCGACGGAGGGCATGCGCCTCCTCGCCGACTACGAGCGAGGGCTCAAGGACCAGACGTACCTGAGCCTCACCTCCGCGCCGTGATCTCGGAGAGCACGGCGCCCACGGTCCGCGCGTCGCTCCCCCGGCGCCGGCCCGGCTGGGCGCGCCAGGCGGCGCTCGTCGCGCGGAAGGACCTCGCGATCGAGCTCGCCACGGGCGAGATCGTCACCACGAGCGGGTTCTTCGCGGTGCTCGTCGCCGTGATCGCGTCGCTCGCGTTCTACGCGGGCCAGGACGCGGCCGAGCGGGTCGCGCCCGGGGTCATCTGGGTGAGCGTGGCGTTCGCGTCGGTGCTCGCGCTGAGCCGCACGTGGCAGCGGGAGCGCGAGGACGGCGCGCTCTCGGGCCTGCTCGTGCTGCCCATCGCGAGGAGCGCGCTCTTCGCCGGCAAGGCGCTCGGGCTCTGCGCGTTCGTGATCGCGGTCGAGGTGATCATCATCCCGGTCGCGGCGCTCCTCTTCGCGGTGGATCTCGTGAAGACGGGCCCGGGGCTCGCGCTCTTCTGCCTCGCGGCGACGCCGGGCATCGCCGCGAGCGGCACCCTCTTCGGGGCCATGACCGTGCGCACCCGCGCCCGCGACCTCGTGCTCGCGAGCGTGCTCTTCCCGCTGCTCGCGCCCACATTGCTCGCCGCGGTCGCGGGGACGAGGGAGCTCTTCGGCGGCGCGACGATCGGCGAGCTCACCGACTACGTGGCGCTCATGGGCGTGTTCGACGTCGTGTTCCTCGCGGGCGGGCTCGGCCTCTTCGATCTGATCATCGAGGGCTGAGCCGCCGCGCGGGTCGATCTCGACGCGCGCGCCCGCAGGCTCACGCGGGCGCGCCGCGCGCCGCGAGCACGTCGTCGGCGAGGGTCGTCGCCGCCCGCTCGATGCCGGCGAGATCGTGCGAGGCGCCGGTGCACTCGCCGATCGCCCACAGGCCGTCGCCGGCCTTACCGCGCGCGTCGACCTGCACCGCGTACCCCGCGCGCGGGTGGATCTCGACGCGCGCGCCCGCCTGCGCGGCGACCTCGAACGCGGGCGCGGCCGGCGCGTCCACCGCGACGGCCACGACCCGGACGTCGCTCGTCGGGCTGTCGGGGGCGAACGGCGCGTCGCGCACCGTGACGCTCTTCACCTGCGAGATCCCGTTCACCGCGGCGAGCGCGGCGAGCGGGATCCGGATCGCGATGCGGTCGCCGAGGGCGCTCGCGAGCTCGTCGGCCCAGATGCCCTCGCCCGCGAGCGCGACGGGGCCGGTCGGCTCGACGCCGCACGCGAGGAGCCGGCAGAACGCGCGCGCCGAGAAGACCCCGGGCAGATCGTTGTTCGAGAACGCCGCGACGCCGTCGTGCGCCCCGGTGGCGAAGACCTTGGCGGGCGCCCTGATCACGGTCGCGCCCGCGTCGCCGGCGACCAGGAGCTCGCCGAGGTAAACGCCTGCGGCCACGTGACGGCGGAGCACGCGGACGCCGTCGAGCGGGTATCGCGCGAGGAGCTCCGCCGCGCGGCGCGGCGCGCCGGCGAGCGACCCGCCGGGGGCGAGCCCGTCGTCGACCAGCGCCACGCGGAGGCCGCGCGCCGAGAGCGCCGACGCAGCCGCCACGCCTGCGGGCCCGGCGCCGATCACGGCCGCGTCCACGTCGAGCCGCGCGGCGCGCTCGGGGGGGAGCGGCGCGCTCGGCAGCTGCCCGAGCCCCGCCAGCTTGCGCGCGATCGACTGCATGACCCCGGACAGGCCGGGGACGCCGGCCATCAGGTGGTGGTGGTCGATCCCCTGCGGGAAGAACCAGTCGGTCACCTGGAGCAGGTCGGCCTGCCGCGAGCCCACGACGTTCTGCACCTCGATGCGCTCTCCACCGGCCGCCGGTCGCAGGCAGGTCATCACGTTGGGCACGCCATCGACCCGCGCGAGGCAGCCGTCGCAGCCTCCGCGCAGGCAGGTCGGCGCCCTGGGACGGTGCAGCTTCGGGCTCCGCGCGAGCGTCACGCGCCCGGAGGCGATCAGCGCCACGGCCAGGGGCTCGCCCCGCTCCGCCGGGACGTCCGCCCCGTCGAGGGTGATGGTGACCGGATGCTGGAGCGCGCGAGCTCGCCGAAACATGGGCGGACGCTAGCAGACGCGCGCCGCGCCGGCAGAGGAGGGCGCGGGAGCAAGCAGGAGGAGAGAGACGGAGAGAGGCCGGAGCAGGGAAAGACAGACGATCGCCGGCGGCAGGAGCCCGACGCGCGGAGGCGGGCAATCACGGGAGGCGCGGGAGGCACGGGCGGCGCGGGAATCATGGGAGGCAAAGGGAGGCAATGGGAGGCAGCCGAGGCGCGGATAGCGCGCAGAGCGGGCGGAGTGGAGAAGGTGCCCTCACCTTCGCGCGGTGATCTATGCTGTGTCCGATGCGCCTCGGCGTCCTCGGCCCTGCTCAGGGTGATCTGCCCGCGCTCGCTCGCGGCGCGCAGCACCTGCTCGACGAAGGCCACGCCGAGCGGGTCATCTACGTCGCCGAGGACGACGCGCTCGACCGGGTCGTCGTGGGCTGGGCGCAGCGCCTGGTCGGCGCGGACCCCACCGAGGGCGCGCTGTTCGATCGGGCCGCTCGGTGCGCCGCCGCGACGCCGGACCAGATCGACGCCTTCGTGGCGTCCGAGCGCGCTCGGCTGCGCCTCCGGGTGCTGATGAGCCTGCCGTCGGGGCGGCGCACCATCGAGATCCTGGACGGGCGCGTCGCGCTCTTCGTGTTCGACAAGGCGGCGCTCGACGAGGAGGACATCGTGGCGGCGTCGCTCCTCGTCTTCGGCAAGAGCCCGGAGCCGCTCATCAAGAAGGTCGGCTCGCGGACGTTCTTCTCTCCGGGGCCGATCGGCTCCGACGGCGGCACGGCGCTCCTCGACGACGGGCAGGGCGGCGTGCGGATCGAGGTGATGAACGCGAGCGGCGCGGTGACGGCGCGCGAGATCGTGGGCCCGTCCGCCGCCGGCCCCAGGCTGAGGGTTCAAGGTGGCTCGCACGGTTGATGCGCCCGCCCGCGCCCCGGCCGCGCGCGCGCCCGAGGCGCGCCGCGTCGCCATCTTCGGGGGCAGCTTCAACCCGCCCCACGTCGCGCACGTCCTCGCGGCCACCTACGCGATCTCCATCGCGCCGATCGACGAGGTGCTCGTCGTCCCTGTCTACCGCCACCCCTTCTCGAAGGAGCTCGTGCCGTTCGAGCATCGTCTGGCGATGTGCCACCTCGCGCTCGGGTGGCTCCCGGGCGTGTCGGTGTCGCCCGTCGAGCGCGATCTCGGCGGCGAGAGCCTCACGCTGCGCACGCTGGAGCACCTCGCCGCGGCGCACTCGGACTGGGCGATGCGCCTGCTCGTGGGCGCCGACGTGCTCCCCGATCTACCGAGGTGGCACCGCTTCGACCGCATCGAGCAGCTCGCCCCGCCGATCGTCCTCGGCCGCTCCGGCGTCGTCGCGCCCGCCGCGGAGCGCCTCGATGCGGAGCCGGCCGATGAGCGTCCTCACCTGCGCCCCGCGGACGTGGAGCTCCCTCGGATCTCGAGCAGCGACATCCGCCGGGCGCTCGCGGCGGGCGATCTCGAGGCCGTCCACCAGCGCGTGCCGCGCGCCGTGCTGGACTACGTGCTCGCGCACCGCCTTTACGGGAGCGGCCCGTGAGCGAGATGGACAGCACGCGCCCGTCGCCGGTGCACCCGGAGGACAACGCCCTCCTGGAGGTGTTCATCTATGGCGGCGGCAAGGTGGGTCGCGGGCTCGCGCGCGCGATCCGCGACGCGGGGCTACGAGTGACCCTCCGGCCGGCCCGGGACGGCCTGCCGTCGGAGCGCATCGAGGCGAACTTCGTGATCCTCGCCGTGCGCGATCGGGATATCGCGCCGTGCGCCGAGGCGCTGCGCGACCGCGGGCTCGTCGGCCACAGGGACGTCGCCGTGGTGCACTGCGCCGGCGCGCTCGGCCCGGAGGCGCTCGCGGCGGCGCGAGGCGGCCGCGTCTCGGTCGCGCAGATGCACCCGATGATCTCGTTCGCCTCGCCCTCGTTCGCGCCCTTCCTCGAGCGTGGCCAGCTCCACATCGACGGCGATCCGACCGCCGTGCGCGCCGCTCGCTCGCTCGGGGTGTGCCTCGGCATGACGCCGCGCACGTTCTCCGGCCTCGACCGCGTCGCCTACCACGCGGCTGCGGGCCTGGTCGCCAACGGCGCTGCCGCGCTCGCCGCCGCCAGCGTCGACCTGCTCGAGCGCGCGGGCATCGATCGGAGGACGGCGGCCGAGATGCTCGGCCCGCTGCTCCGCACGGTCGCGGACAACGTCGAGGTCCTCGGCGTGCCCGACGCGCTGACGGGGCCGGTGCGCCGCGGCGACGCGGCCGGCGTCGCGCGGCACCTCGAAGCGCTCTGTCGGCTCGCGCCGCACCTCGTACCGTTCTACGTCGCCGCCGCGGCGACGCAGCTCCCGCTGGCCCGCGTCCTGGGCGAAGCACCTGCGGATGCGTTCGACGCCATCCAGCGGGTCCTGGACGGAACAGAGCAATAAGACTGTAATTTTATTATGGTGAGGTAGGCGCCTCATTATATTCAACGGCGGGATCCATTGATGCGAGGTCCGGCGGAGAGGTACGCTTTTGTTGCCTTGGGATCCGTTGCCGCAGCCTGCGTTTCTTCTGTCATCACGAGCGACTCCGGGGGGTTCCGGGCGCTCGATGAGCGCGTCCGTGATGCCGCGTCGCGTGGGGTGCTCCACGTCCATGGACAGCGGTCGGTCCTGGACGCCGTTTGTTCCCACCTCGCGCGCCGCGCTCGAGGTGTGGGACGCTCGCTGATCTCGGCCGCGCACGCCGCGGATCGGGATCCCTGGCGCGATCTCGCGCTTCGCTGCGCTGTCACCTCTGCCGATCCGGCCGCGGCCGCGCAGGGCATCAGCGCCGCCGCGCAAGGCGCGATCCTGCTGGTCGCCGAGGGAGAGGCCACCAGCTGGGGGAGCCTGGTGCTGGATGAGGTCACGCGCCTCATCGCGGAGGGGTCGTGCTCCGCGCTGGTCATCGTGTGCAGCGACGGCGCGATGCGGCCCTGGACGAGCGCGCTCACGATCGACGGCATCGCGTCGCCGGACGATCTGCACCGCTTCTGGGAGGCGTTCGCGGCGGACGCGGAGCGCCGGGTCGTCGCGAAGATCGAGCGGCTCGACGCGCTGGAGGGCTGGTGCTCCGCCGTGCTGGCCGCGCCGCCCGAGCAGCGCCCCGCGCGGCAGCCGCCGAGCCGCGAGGCCGCGCGCCTGCTCGACCGGCTCGCGCTGAGCCAGCGGCCCTGGCCGTCCGCGCAGCTCCGCCAGCTCGCGGCGCGGCGCGCGGAGCCCGGGCCGGGGGACGCGGCGTGCCAGGGGGTCGCCCAGGAGCTCGCCGCCCTCGGTCTGATCGAGGTCGACGATCGAGGGTGGGTCGCCGCGCGGCGCGCGATCGTCGACCCGGCCAACGTCGACCGCGAGGATGTGTTCGCGATCGCGGAGGCGCTCGAGGAGCAGTCGTCCGACCCGTGGAGCCTCTCGCGCGCGAGCGAGCTCCTCGCCTCGCTGGGTCAGGACGACCGCGCCGAGGCCGCGGCGATGCTCGCGATCTCCTCGGTCGGCGAGCCGTCGGCGCGCGCCGATTTCTGGCAGCGCTGGGCCCGGACGATGCGGGCGCTCTCCGGCGGGAGCGCCGCGTCGGGCGAGCGGCTGCTCCGCGCGGCGACGCTCGCGCTCCGGCTCGGCGACATCGAGTTCGCCATCGACTTCTCCTCCGCGGCCCAGCGCGAGCGGGAGACGTTCGCCGCGCTGCTCGTGCGCGGCCGCGCGACGAGCGCGCGCGGCGACCTCACGACCGCCGCGATGGTGCTCTCGCGGGCGCTCTCGCTCGCCGCCACGCCCGAGGAGCGGGCGCGCGGCGCTGTGGAGATGGCGGAGCTCTGCTGCAAGACGGGCGACCTCGCGGCGGCCAAGGCGCGCGCCGAGGAAGGGCTCGCCGGCGCGGGGGAGATCGCGACGCGCCTCCAGGCGCGCAACATCCTCGGCAAGCTCCTCCTCGCGCAGCAGGCCTGGGCCGAGGCGGAGCTGCACTTCGCGGCCGACGCGTGGGAGGCGGCGTGCGCGGGCGAGCACGTGAGCGAGCTGCGAGCCCGGCTGAACCGCGCCATCGCGCTGCTCTCCAGCGGCCGCCTCGACGAGGCGCGCACGATGCTGGCCGGCGTGCTCGAGGAGGGAGAGCGGCGCGGCGAGCGCGCGGCGACCGGCTATGCGCTCACGAACCTCGCGGTCATCGCCCACCTGAAGCACGAGTACCCGGAGGCCTTGCGCCTCTTCGAGCGCGCGATCGAGATCTTCCGGAGGATCGGCGACAAGGTCGCGCTCGTGAACCTCATCACGAACCTCGCCGAGATCCGGCTACAGCTCGGGCTGATCGAGGAGGCCGAGCAGGCGCTCGCGTTCGCGCGGAAGGCCTGCGGCCACGTCATCCCTGGCGTTCGGATCACGCACGTCGCCTACGTCGCGGCGCAGATCCACCTCGAGTGCCGCCGCACGGTGGACGCCTGGTCCGAGCTCACGGCCGCCTTCGCCTACGGCGCCGGCTCGAAGCTCGGCGAGTGCTACGCGATCGCCGCGCGCATCGCGCTGCACGACGGCGACCTCCTGCAGGCCGGTCAGATGATCCAGCGGGCGCGCGCCGAGGCGACCTCCGACCGGCACCGCGCCGAGATCGCCCTCCTCGAGGCGATGTGCTCGCGCGCCGCCGGCGCGCCGTTCGGGCCGATCGCCGCGGAGGCGCTCGCGCTGTCGCGCCAGGCCCACAGCCACGAGTGCGCACTGGAGGCGCACGTGCTGCTTCACCACGCGTCGTCCGCAGGGGACCGCGCGTCGCGCGCCCCCGAGGACGAGCCCACGGCGGCGCGCTCGCACCTGGAGGCGGCGATCGACCTCCGCGATCGCATCGCCGAGTCGCTCCCGCCCGAGATCTCGCGCAAGTTCCTCGCGCGCCGGAGCTTCGCCGAGCTTGCCCGGCTGGAGGCGTGCGCGCGCAGCGCCGCCGAGGCGGAGCCGAGGGGCTGCGAGCTCTGCGGCTCCAGCGCGTGCGCCGGGTGCGCCAGGGGGGCGGCTCGCGCCCCGAGGCCGGCGAGCGTGGGCCCCGCGATCAAGCGGATGGTCGGGACGACGCCGGCGCTGCTCAGCCTCATCCACCAGATCGAGAAGGTCGGCGCGAGCGACGCGACCGTGTTGATCCACGGCGAGAGCGGCACCGGGAAGGAGCTCGTCGCCGAGGCGATCCACGAGGTGAGCGCGCGGCGCGCGGGCCCGCTGATCAAGGTCAACTGTGCCGCCCTGGTCGAGACGCTGCTGCTCTCGGAGCTGTTCGGCCACGAGAAGGGGTCGTTCACCGGCGCGGCGTCGCGCCGTCGCGGGCGCTTCGAGCTCGCCGAGGGGGGAACGCTCTTCCTCGACGAGATCGGGGACATCTCGCCGCGCACGCAGGTCGCGCTGCTCCGCGTCCTGCAGGACAAGACCTTCGAGCGGGTCGGGGGTGTCACGCCGCTGCGCGCGAACGTACGGATCCTCTGCGCGACCCACCGCGACCTGCGTGCGATGGTTGCCCGGGGCGAGTTCCGGGAAGATCTCTATTACCGGCTCCGGCAGGTCGTCCTGGAGGTCCCCGCGCTGCGCCATCGGCCGCGGGATCTGCCCGCGATCGCGGCCGCGATCCTGGAGAGGATCGGCGGCGAGCGTGGCGTGGCGCCGAAGCGCCTGTCCATCCGGGCCATCGAGGCGCTCTCGCGGCACTCCTGGCCGGGGAACGTGCGCGAGCTCGAGAACGCCCTGCGCGCCGCGGCGATCTTCGCGGACAGCGATGTGATCGATCTCGAGGATTTCACGACGAACGTCGAAGGGCTGCGGGAGCTCGACGCCGCGGAGCTGGTGAGCGCTCCGATGACGCCGAGGGCTGGCATGCACCCTGCTTTAGAATCGTCGAGAGAATCGTCGAGAGAGTCGTCCAGAGACGCGCCCAGAGAGCCGTCCAGCGGGCCACGCGCGTCGGCGCCCGATCAGGCGACGCTGGTGGCGCATCCCCCGTCGATGCCTGTGGATCGCACGCCGCTGGAGCTCGCGTACGCTCATGTCCGCGGAGGGGTCAGCCTCAGCGACATGAAGCGCGAGATCGAGCGCGAGTGCGTTGCTAGGGCGCTCGACGAAAGTCGTGGGAACATCACACGCGCCGCCGTGCTCCTGGGCATGAAACGTCCGCGGCTTTCCCAGCTTGTCAAACAGTATGGCTTTGGCGGGACTTCGGAGGATTGAAGTGATGCGAGGTTGCTGGAGGAGCTGGCTGTCGGGGGGCTTCGCGGCGCCTCTGCTGCTGGCGGGCTGCGCGATCGCGTCCCCGGAGCACGAGGAGCAGAGCGTCGAAGCGTGGAGCGATCTCGACCCGATGATCTCCGAGGAAGCGTCCGGATCGAGCGATGGCACCGACGGCGATGTCGTCGTACCCGTCACCGACTTCGTCACGCCTGCGTCGCTCCCGCCGCGCGACGTCGCGCCGCCGTCCAGCGGTGACGGCGCGCCCACGACGATCGAGGTGCGATCGCAGGAGCGCTGCAACCCGGACCCGCTCCCGTGGAGCCCCAGCAGCGCGGACAGACACGACACCGCTCCCTCCGAGAGCGACGGGACGCGCTGAGCCGCGCGCCCGGGCGGCCTGAGCGCGTCCGCGCCCCGGCGCCGCCCGGCCCCGCTCTCCGGCGCGTTTTGCGGTCGCCGCGCGGCTCGCCGCGGTAGCCTTCGCGCGTGGCGCCGCTCGGGATCGATCTCCGCACACGGACGACCCTGGTCTGCGGGGCCCTTGCCCTCGCCATCGCGGCGTCGACGCTGCTGCGAGGTCGCGTCCGCCGCGTCCACCTCTTCTTCGCTGCGTTCGCCGCCGACGTCGGGCTCTGGTACCTCTCGCAGTCGCTCTTCGGCTTCTTCCAGGCCTCGATCTGGGAGCGCTTCACGGCGATCCTCGCCGTGCTGCTCCCGCAGTTCGCGCTGCAGCTCTTCGAGGCGATGATCCCCCATGACCCGGATCGGCGCTCGCGGCTGCTCCGGTTCGCGGGGGTGCTCGTCATCCCGCTGTTCATCCTCGTGCTGGTGAGCCGGGAGCCGGGCTCGTGGCTCGACTGGCTCACGCGCGGCTGCATTTTCCTCTACGTCTTCGCGCTGCTCACCGCGGGGCTGTACACGCTCGGCCAGCGCGGCAAGCAGAGCTCCTCGCGCGCGACGCAGCGCCGCGTGCGGTTCCTCGTGGTGATCGGCGCGCTCGCCGGGCTCGCCAGCGTCGCCGACTTCGCCTGGTTCCTCGGCGCGGAGCCGCCGCCCGTGGGCGCGGCGCTCTCGATCGTGTTCCTGTTCGTCCTCGCCCAGGCCCTCCGTCACGAGCGCCTGCTCGACGCTTACGAGATGCTCGCGCGCCTGCTCGTCGCCACGGCGGTCGCGTTCCTGATCGCGCTGATCTTCTATCTCCTGCTCACGTTCATCGGCGGCTTCAACACGATGTACCTGAACGCGGTGCTCGCCGCGATCGTCATCCTGGTGCTGTTCGACCCGCTGCGGGAGCGCGTCGAGGAGCAGCTCCAGCGCGTCTTCTTGCGGGAGCGGTTCGATCTCGACCGCTCGCTCGCGGAGGCCCGGCGGCGCCTCGTGCACACGCTCGAGGTGGACGAGATGGGCTCGATCGTGATGAGCGCGCTCGAGCAGTCGCGCCGGGTCACGGCGGCGGCGCTCTACCTCCGCGATCAGGACGGGACGGGCTTCGACCGGCTCGCCTCGCTCGGGCCGCGGGTCCCCGAGCGGATCGAGGTGGCGACCGCGAGGGCGCTGCTCGATCGCCTCGACCGGGGGCCGCTCGCGATGGAGGAGCTGGAGCGGGAGGCGCGCGAGCGGCGGGCGCGCCGCAGCCAGAGCGACGCGGACGACGACGGCAACTTCGCGCGGCGGACGGAGGTGCGGCCCCAGGTCCCCGAGGACGCGGTGCTCGCGGCGGCCGAGGTGCTCGGCAGCCTCTGCTCGGGCGTGGTGCTGTGCGCGCGCGACGAGCAGGGCGAGCCGATCGGGCTCCTGGTCGTGGCGGACACGCGCGTGCGCGACGCGTTCTCTCCCGAGGAGCTGACCCTGCTCGAGACGCTCGCCGCGCAGATCGGCGTCGTCCTGGAGAACTCGCGGCTCTACGCGCAGATGAAGGAGCGCGACCGGCTCGCGCTCCTCGGCCAGATGGCGGCCGGGCTCGCGCACGAGATCAGGAACCCGCTCGGCGCGATCAAGGGGGCGGCGCAGCTGCTCGCCGATCCCGTGCCGGAAGCGCAGATCGACGCGGCGTCGCGCGAGTTCCTCGGGATCATCCTCGAGGAGGTCGATCGGCTCGATCGCGTCGTGGGCTCGGTGCTCGATCTCGCGCGGCCGGCGCAGGGCTCGGTCGTCCCGACCGACGTGAACGCGATCGTGCGCCGCACCCTGCAGGTGCTCTCGATCGAGCGCAGGAACGACCAGCTCGAGGTCGAGGTCACGCTCGATCCCGATCTCCCCCGCGTCGCCATCGATCCAGAGCAGCTGCGGCAGGTGCTGATGAACCTGTTCCGCAACGCCGTTCAGGCCATGAAGAGCCGGGGCAAGGTGGTGATCTCGACGCGCGTCCGCTTCGGCCGCGGCACGCGGCCCGGCTCGGGCTCGGACGAGCCGTTCGTCGAGCTCAACGTCACCGACAACGGCCCCGGGATCTCCCAGAAGGTGCTCGCGAACATCTTCCTGCCGTTCTTCACGACGAAGGACAAGGGGACCGGGCTCGGCCTGTCCATCAGCCAGCGCATCGCGCAGAGCGCCGGCGGCCGCATCGAGGTCCGGTCGTACGAGGGGAAGGGGAGCACCTTCGCCGTGATCCTCCCCGCCGCCGTCGACAAGCTGAGCGCGCCGCAGCCGTCGCCCGCGGCGCTGGCGCCCGCCGAGCCGGCCCCTCAGGAGCGGCCCGGCTGAAGCGGGTGACCCCGGAAGCGCCCGCGGCGTCCGGGCGCGTGCGCGCTGCGCGCGTTGCGTCGAGCGGGGCGCTCAGCCGTAGCGCGAGGTCATGAGCCGCTCGAGCGCGGGATGCTCGCGCACGAGCGCGAGCGTGTGCTCGGCGTGTCCGTGGGCGTAGCCGTTGCCGATGTAGAGGTCCACGTCCTTGCCGATCCCCTCGGCCCCCAGGGCGGCGGCGGTGAAGCTCGTGCTCATCGCGAAGAAGTACGTCTTGCCGCGATCGCGCGTGGCGACGATCGCGCTGAGCTCCACGCCTGGGACGTTCACGCACGAGAGCGTGAGGTCGGCGCCCGCGTCGCCGGTGAACGGCAGCACGGCGTCGCGCACGGCGAGGGGGTCGCGCGCGTCGAGGACCGCGACGTGGTCGCAGATCGCGAGCGAGCGCAGATCGGCGGCGAGCCCCGGCGACGCCTCGATCCCGATGACGCGCCCGGCGCGGCCGACGCAGCGCCGCGCCTCGGCCGCGCACAGGAGGCCCGATTTCCCGCCCGCGCCGAGCACCACGACGTTGTCGCGCGGGCCGGCGAGGCGCGCCACCTGAGGCGCCGCGCCGGCGACGTCGAGCAGCGCGAGGGCGAGCCGCTCGGGCATGTCGGTCGGCATCCGGGCGAGCGGCGCCGACCCGAAGAGGATCGCGGTGCCCTCGACGTCGATCTGCGCGGACGCGGGCCTCACGGCGATGACCCGGCGAAGCGAGAGCGGCGTGAGCGAGAGCGACGCGAGCGTCGCGATGCGATCGCCGACGGCGACGCCGCGGTGCTCGGCGAGCGAGCCGACCCGACGCACGACGCCGAGCAGCATGCCGCCCGAGCCGGTGACCGGGTTGTGCTGCTTGCCCCGGCGCGCCACCGTCTCGAGGACGAGCTGGGCCACGCCCTCCGGGCTGCCGCCGGAGGCCTCCTCCATCTGGCGGAAGCTCGCGGCGTCGATGTTCAGCGTCTGCACATCGACGACGATCTCGGTCTCGAAGCGGCGCGAGGCGTCGGCGTCCAGCCGCTCTGCCGGCTGCGGCATGGCCCCCGGTGGGTCGAGCACGCGGTGCGTGCCCAGCGGATCGCCTGCGGAGAGGGTGGGTCGCGTCGCTTCGGAGCTCACGTCGAGGCCGTTCAACATGCCGGGCTCGAAAGCAAGGGCAATGAGCCGAGCGACCGCAGGATTCCTCGCTGAGGCGGCCCGGCGCACCGCCCGGGGCCCGGGGGCCCCGGAAACCGGCGATGCCGGCCGTTTCGACGGAGCCAATCGCCCTCTTTCCCTCAAATTGGATACACTCGCGTGCGCCGAGTACGTTGGCCCCTACCCCCGCGGCTCGCCACTGTGGCGGCCGAGGGAGGGGGGCCGGCGCGTTGCGTCAGGATCGGACGAGCCGACTCATTTGAAAGAACAGACCGGATCTCTTGACCACCTTTGCTCGGTGAAACTAAGCTTTGCCCCCTGCTGGCGCTCTCGTAAGCGCACGAAGGTTTTTACTCCCTGCGATGGATAACCACGCTCCCAAGGTGTCGGCAACGCGGCAACTAGCGTTGCGCTTCATCTCCGGGAAGTACCAAGGCGGCGAATTCCCCCTCGGGGAGCAGCAGGAGATCGTCGTGGGTCGCTCCAGCGACCTCGACATGGTCCTCGTCGAGGACATGGTCTCCCGGCGCCATGCCCGGATTGCCTGCACCGAACAGTCGATTGTGATCGAGGATCTCGGCTCGACGAACGGAACGTTCGTCAACGGCGAGAAGATCAAGAAGACGACCCTGAAGGAGGGCGATCGGGTGCTCATCGGCACCAGCATCCTCAAGGTCGTCTCCACCGACCCGGGCGCGCCGCCGGCGCGGAAACGGATGGACGAGCCATCGCTGAGGAGCGGTCAGACCCGGTCGATGTCCGGGTCGATCGACGAGATCCCGCTCCCGGATCTGCTGCAGCTCTTCGGCACATCGAAGAAGAGCGGCGTCCTCGTGGTCCGCTCCGACGACGACGTCGGCAAGATCTACCTGCGCAAGGGCATCGTGACCTTTGCGACCATCAACGATCTGACCGACGTCCCGCCGCTGAAGAGCGTCTACCGGATCCTCACCTGGGCCGGCGGGACGTTCGACCTCGAGGCGGCCGAGGAGCGGGTCATGACCGGCGAGATCAGCGCGACGGTGCAGGAGCTCCTCATGGAGGGGCTCCGGCAGATCGACGAGCTGAACAACATCCGCCACCAGCTCCCGGACCTGTCGGCGCGCCTGGTCATCCCCCAGCCGCTCAAGCCGCAGCTCCGCGATCTCTCGCCCGTCGATCTCGACGTCCTCCAGGTCGTCTACAACCACGGGCACCTCGCGATGGTCCTCAACAAGAGCCCCGCGACGGATCTGGAGACCGCGCAGTCCGTGTTGAAGATGATCAACGCGGGCTACCTCCGCGCCGAGTGAGCCTGGCGGGAGCGCACGGCGTCGCGAGGCCGCGCAAGGCGGCCGATCGCGGCGGCGCGCGCAGCGCTCGGCTGAACCGAGCTCGATAGGTCAGGGGAGCGCGGTCGACAGCGCGTCCTCGCGCGCCGCGCTCCCGAGGGCGCGGCGCGCCGGGCGGCAGCGCGGTGTCAGGACTGCGACGTGCCGCGCTTCGCGGGGTCGGTCGCCTTGCTCGCGAGGCGGAGCGACACGGCGCGGGCGTGCGCCTGCAGGCCCTCGGCCAAGGCCAGCTTCTCGATGATCGGGCCTTGCGTCCGGAGCGCCGCGCTTGAGTACCGGATGAGGCTCGCGCGCGTCACGAAGTCGTAGACCCCGAGCGGCGCACCGAAGCGCGCTGAGCCGCCGGTCGGGAGGACGTGGGACGGCCCCGCGAGGTAGTCGCCCGCGGCGACCGGGGTGAGGTCGCCGAGCAACGCGGCGCCGAGCGTGCCGATCTCCGAGAACAACCCCTCGGCGTCGGTGACGTGGAAGGCCACGTGCTCGACCGCGAGCTGGTCGGCGATCTCGGCGAGGCGGGCGCGCGAGCCGACGACCAGCGCCGCCGCGTGCGTCGAGAGCGACGCCTGCACGATCGTGCGACGCGTGAGCTCGGGGAGCGCCGCGTCGAGCTCGCGCGCGACCGCCTCCGCCAGCTTCGCGGAGGTGGTCGCGAGCAGGGCGTAGGACGCCTCGTCATGCTCGGCCTGCGAGAGGAGATCGGCGGCGACGAGCCGGGGATCCGCGGATTCGTCGGCGAGCGCGAGGATCTCGCTCGGCCCGGTGATGCCGTCGATCGACACATCCCCGAAGACGAGCTTCTTCGCGCAGGCGACGTACGCGTTGCCGGGCCCCACGATCTTGTCGACCGGCGCGAGCTCCGGGAGCCCGTAGGCCATGGCCGCGATCGCCTGCGCGCCGCCCGAGTCGAGCAGGGTCGTCACGCCGGAGAGGTGCGCGGCGGCGAGCGTGGCGTCGTCGGCCGACGGGCTCGCGAGGACGATCTCCCGCACGCCGGCGATGCGCGCGGGGATGGCCGACATGAGCACGCTGGAGGGGTAGCGGGCCTTGCCGCCCGGCGCGTAGACGCCGACCCGGCGCAGCGGGCGCACGCGCATGCCCAGCAGGACGCCCTCCTCCTCGTAGCTGAAGCCGGCCTGCAGCGCGGGGCCGTTCGCCGCCACGTTCGCGGGGCCGAGATCGCCCGCGTCGCGCTGCCGCTCATGGTAACGCGCGATCCTCGCTGCCGCGGTCTCGAGCGCGGCGCGGACCTCCGGCGAGAGCCTCGCGAGCGCCTCGGCTCCGCCGAATCCGCCCTCCGCCTCGGGGCCTGCGTGGCGGACGAGCGCCTTCGACGTCCTCCGCTCGAACTTCTCGATGTACCCGAGCACGGCGGACGTCCCCCCGCGCCGCACGTTGTCGATGATCTCGGTCACGGCCGGCGTGACGTTCGCGAGGTCGCCCGTGCCGCGGGTGCGCAGGGCTGACAGGGTGGACTCGAACTGAGGCGAACCTTCGATGTAGATGGGCAGCATGGCTTGATATGGACCGGCGCGGTGGAATCTCCGCGTGGGTGGCGACACCCCGTACCACACCACCCCGGCCGCCGGTATGTCGGCCGCGCGGCTGCGACCGCGGCGCGCGCCGCGGTCGCGGCAGCGCATCGCGGCGGCTGCCGCGCGTCGCTCCCCGAGTTCCCCGGCCTGAGCGGATCGAGTAGGGTCGCCCGATGCGGTCCGGCTCGTTTGGTCTCGCCTCCACCGCGCTCTCGGTCGTGCTCCTCGCGCTGGCGCCTGCCGTGCTCGTCGGTTGCCCGGAGAACTCCTGCTTCCTCAAGATCTGCCAGGGCAGCAGCTGCCGCTGCTCGATCTCGTCGTGCAGCGACGGCGCCGGCTTCGACACGAAGCAGAACCGCTGCCGATGCCTGAAGGGCTACCTCTCGGTCGCGGGCCAGTGCCTCACGCCCCAGGCGGCGAACGCCTACTGCGGCGTGGGTCGCCACTACGAGGCCGGCGGGTGCGCTCCCGATCGCTGCCGGCCCGGCGACGAGATCGACCAGAGCACGGGCTACTGTGTGTCGCGCGAGCAGGTGGCGACCAACATCGGCGTCGCGGTCGGCGCCGGGCAGAAGCTCGGGTGCCCACCTGGCCAGGAGCTCATCGTCGACGGTCCGACCGCCGCGTGCGTACCGCTCTCGCAGACCTGCGCGCGCGACGAGGTCTGGACCGGCCAGGCGTGCGCGAAGGTAGGGCGCTGCCCAACGGGCGCGATGTGGGATCCCGCGCTCGCCCAGTGCGTGCAGTACGCGCAGGGCTCGGGTGAGAGCGGGCTCACGGTCAACGTCGGGCAGTGGGCGTCGGCGAACTACGGGCCCGACGGTGGCATGGGCACGAGCGGCTTCTGCGGCGCTTTCGCGAAGAAGCCGTACAGCTTCGGGATCGTCGAGGGGGCCTCGGCCTACGTCCGCGCCACGGTGATGATGTCCTTCCCGGAGGGCGAGATCGCCCGCGGCGTCGTGCAGGCGGTGACGGTGTTCGACGCGAGCGGGAACCCGGTGCCGCCGCGCGGCGCCGCGGAGGTCGATGCGGCGGCGCGCAACATCTTCGGCACGCTCGTCCTGGGTGGCGGGCGGGCGAGCGCGCCGACCTCGTCGACGACCGTCCGCTGCGCGGTCATCCACGCCGGAAAGCCGCAGCCGGTGCCCGCGGTCGGCGGATTGTAGCGCGGCGTGCCGCGCTACAGCCGCGACAGCGTGCTCACGACGCGCGTGGCGGGGAGGGCGCTGAGGCCGACGCAGCTGACGACCTTGCCGCGCTCCACCACGAAGTTGCTCGTCGAGGGCTCGATCTTCGCGAACTCGACGCTCAGGCGGGCCCCGTCGAAGCTCGCGCGCAGGGGGTGGCCCTCCACCGCGCTGCGGACGTCCTGGCAGGTGCCCCTGGAGCGGGCCGGATCGAACTTGCGCGACTCGGGGGCGATGAAGCGGAGCCGGTCCTCGACGGCGAACACCCCGGTCTCGCCGGGGATCTCGCGCAGCGAGAAGCGGGCCTCGCCCTCGGCATAGTCCTGCGGCGCGAACTGCTCCGGGCGGCGGACCCGGAACTCGAGCGACTCGCCGGCAAGGACGGCCTCGAGCTCGCGCCCGTTGCCGACCCACAGCCCGATCAGGCTGGCGAGCGGCGACGACTGCGGCTGCTCCGCGCTCGCCGCCGGGGTGGTGCTGCTCGCGCTGGCCGCCGGGCGCTGCTCCCTCGACGAGACGGCCCGGCGGCGACCATCGCGCGGCCTGTCGAGCACGCCCAGCCCGAGCAGCGCGGCGGCCCCGCCGAACATCACGAGGGCCCCGGCGCCGATCGCGAGCCACGAGCCGCGCGCGCGCTGCGACCCCGCAGGCCCGCTGGCCAGCGCAGCGCCCGACGGCGACCGCAGCCCCTCGCGGACCTCGTCGACCGTCGTGGCCGCGGGCGGCGGCGGGCGGCTCGACGCGCCGAGCGGCGCGGCGGCCGCGGCAGGCGCAGGGTGGGCGATCGCGTCGACCGCGGCGAGCAGCTCCTCGCAGCTGGCAAAGCGATCCGCCCGTTCCTTGGCGCAGGCCTTCTGGAGGAAGGCGTCGAGCGCCGGAGGGACGTCGTGACGCACGGCGCTGACCAGGGGGAGCGGCACCTCCGCGTGCTGCCGCATGATCTCGATGTCGCTCTCGGCGTCGAACGGCACCTGCCCTACCAGCATCTCGTAGAGCACGACGCCCAGCGCGTAGATGTCCACCCGCTTGTCGAGGTCGCGGCGCCCGAGGACCTGCTCCGGCGACATGTAATAGAGCGAGCCGATGATTCCCTTGGTCAGCCCGCGCCCCGCGAGCGCGTCCGCCTCGGCCTTGGCGATGCCGAAGTCGGTGACCTTCGCGACGCCGTCCTTGCCGCGGATGAGTACGTTCGCCGGCTTGAGATCGCGGTGGATCACGCCCTCGCGGTGCGCGGCCGCGATGCCGGAGGCGATCTGGCGGAAGATCGAGAGCGCCTCGGGCAGGGGCATCCGCCGGCGCTCCTCGGCGTACCTGGCGAGCGTCTGCTCGAGGCTCTCGCCGTCGATGTACTGCATGACGAGCCAGAGGTCGTCTCGCTCCGCCACCACCGCCTTCAGGTGGACGACGTTCGGATGATCGATCTGCGCGAGCGCGCGGCCCTCGGCGAGCGTCCGCGCGCGCACATCCGGCCGGTGCCCGAGCTCCTGGCGCACCGCCTTCAGCACCACGTGCAGGCCGGTGTGGACGTCCCGAGCGAGGTAGACGACGCCCATGCCGCCCTCGCCGAGCACCCGCTCGACCACGTACTTCTGATCGACGAGCGTCCCCGCCGGCAGGTGGCCGCCCGGCGCGCGCCGCGGCAGCGAGCCCGCCAGCGGCGCGGGGACGATGTGAGGCGCGTGGACGTTGGCTGCGGGCCCGTTCGCGCCGCCGGCCGCGAGGGCCGAGAGGCGGGCCCTGTGCGCCGGATCCTCGGGCACCAGCGCGCCCAGCAGCGGCTGCCCAGGGACGGTCGTCCGCGGGCCGGGCGCAGGAGGCGCCGAGGTCGCCGCGCCGACGCCCGCCTCCTTCGCGGTCAGCGACGCGCCGCACGCCACACAGAACCGGGCGGAGCCGGGGTTCTCGGCGTTGCATACGAGGCACCTGGCCATGGCGCGGTCAGCTCGATCCGCGGCGCGCCCGGCGAGCAGCGCGCCGTGGAGGTTACGTCAGGTCCAGTGGCCCGCGCGGAGCGCCGCGGCGTCGATGGTCTTGATCTTCGGCGCGAGCGCCTCGCGGAAGATGGCCTCGTCGTCGTCGTCGAGGCCGCTCTCTCCGAAGCCGGACGCGACCTCCATCGAGGTAGCGAGGATGCGCAGGAACTGCTGGAAGCTCGACGCGCAGAGCTCTGGCTTGAGCGACTCGATCCCTGTCATACAGGTGAACACAGGGCAGTCCCCCTCGGCGTCGAGCTTCGAGATGTCGAGGAAATAGGGATCTCCCAGCAGGGCGCTGCGAGCGATGAGGATCCAGCTCTTGCGCCAGCCTGCGAGGGAGCTGTCGCCGCCGTTCGCCTGCTGCTCGGCCGCGAGCTTCTCGGAGGGGATGAGGCGTACACGCTCAACCGGGGTCACCGTCTCGACGTCGAGCGGGTCGGCCTCCTGCAGAAAAGCGCGGTACCTCGCGGGCACCCGCAGCGTCTTGCGCAGCTCTTCCACCGCCGCTGGAGCCGCCTTTCCGAACCTCGCAGGGATGCCTCTTCGGACAAAGGCATCCTTGAGCGCCGTAACCGACTCGGCAAGGTCGCTATCCACCGAACATCCCTTCCTTTGCAAGTCCACCGGGACAGCCCGCTGGGCGGGCGCCCTCATCGCTTCGAAACCACTCCGCTCCCGGGGAGAGCACCGGCGCGCACCGGAGGAATACCCCGCGCCGGGCCAGGTAGTGTAACAGAAAAACGATGGTCGACGTTGCGTACGCTGAGAGTCGATTCCGGCCCCCCGAAATCGCTCACCGGTACGGTCCGTGCGTGCACCTGCTCGATGACCCGCTCGCATGGACTCTGCTGGCTCGAGCCTGCTCCCCGGAGACGGTCCAGCCCGACGTCGGGCGTCTCGTCGGGGTTCTCTACCAGAACCTGGCGCGCGCCGTCCTCGCCGCCGAGCTGGGGCGCGCGCGCGTCGACATCCCGACCCGGATGATCTCCTCCCACCCGGAGGCCGTGTATCGCGGCGCCGCGCTGTCGCGCGCGACCAAGGCCGTCACCGTGGGCATCGCGCGCGCCGGGACGATGCCCTCCCAGGTCGTCTACGAGCTCTTGAACGAGGTCCTCGACCCCGCGCTGGTCCGGCAGGATCACCTGTTCATGAGCCGGCAGACGAACGAGCAGGGCGAGGTCGTCGGCGCGACCTGGCACGACGCCAAGATCGGCCGCGACGTCGAGGGGCGCCACGTGCTCTTCCCCGACCCGATGGGCGCCACCGGCTCGTCCATGGTCAGCGCCATGACGTACTACAAGACCGCGCTCGAGGGGCGGCCGGCCAAGTGCATCGCCATGCACCTCATCGTCACGCCCGAGTACATCCGCCGCGTCACCGAGGCTCACCCGGACGCCATCATCTACGCGCTCCGGCTCGATCGCGGCCTCTCGCCGGCGCGCGTCCTCAAGACCGAGCCGGGCACGCACTGGGACGAGGAGCGCGGCCTGAACAGCATCCAGTACATCGTCCCGGGCGCCGGCGGCGTCGGCGAGATCCTCAACAACGCCTGGCTGTGAGCGCGAGGCCGTCGCCGCGGCGGCGCCCCGCCCGCTGTCAGCGGCCGCGCTTCGAGCGGCGGTTGTGGCCGGCGGCGAGCGCGCGATAGTCGATGTCCGCGTGCGGCCGGCTCACGGCGGGGCGCAGATCGCTGCAGAGCCGCGTGAGCTCCGCGACCATCGCGCCGAGATCGCTCGCGCCCGCGGCCCTGCGCTGCGCGAGCTCGCCGTAAGCGGCCGCGAGGGACGCGATGCCCTTGCCGGAGACGTGCCCGCGGCGCGACAGATCGACGTAGCTCCGCGCGAGCGCGACGCTGTCGAAGTTGTGGGCGACGACCAGCGACTGCGCGACGCGGAGCACGGCGTGCGCCGCGATCCGGCCGTCCTCGTGGAGGACGAACGCCGCCTGCAGGTAGTTGTAGAAGGGGACGACCCGGTCGCCGAAGATCCGGAAATCCGACGGCGAGGACTGGCGGTCGAGGTGGATCAGGATGCGCTCGACGACGGGGCCCTTCTCGACATAGCTCGCGAACCGGATCGCATCGACGATGGTGTCGTCGTACGCGTGCCCGAGCCGCATCACCTCGCCGAGCTCCAGCGGGGTGACCCGGCCCTCGCAGACGTCCGCGTACAGCGAGTAGACGAACGCGTCGGCCTCCGCGTCGTCCCCGAGCAGCACCTCGCGGATGAGCGCGCCGCTCTGGTCGCGCTGATCCGCGAGCTCGCAGCGCCGCTGGAGCAGCGCGGGCAGCTTGTAGCCGAGCTGCCCGCGCAGCGCGCGGAAGCGCAGGCGGAGGATGTTCTGCAGGTTGGGCTTCAGCGTGAGCGACGCCCAGCGCGCCCCGTCGAGCCGCAGCTTCTGCTCGATGCGGGAGCGGAGCTGCTCCGGGCTGCCCGAGAGGATGTGGGTCTCGACGCCCGCGCGGCCGAGCTCGCGCAGGAGCGACCCCGCGCCCGGCACGGTGCGCTTCTGATCCGGCCGCTCGATCGCGGTCCGCACGAGGTCGCGCAGCGTGTCGAAGTCGGTCCGGAGGTAGGTCTTGTCGAGGTCCCACCGCGCGATGAACGGCGCGCGCGGCGGCGATGCCGCTGCGTTCGCCGGCGATCCGGGCCCTCGCGATCGTTCCTCGTCGTTCACCGTCTCTCGCTCAGCGCGACATCCACTCGCGCCGCATCTTGTCGAGCGACTGCACCACGTCGCTGTCGGCGCCCTGCCGGGCGAGGTCCATCGCCTCGCGGAGGTACATCGACGCCTCGCCCGTGCGCTCGCGCTGGTGCGCCACGTGCGCCAGCGCGCCCAGGACGAGCGCGCGATCAGGCCCGCCTGGGCCGGCGAGGTCGAGCGCCTCGCGCAGCACGCCGTCGGCGTCGGTCAGATCACCGGCGCGCGCGAGCGCCTCGCCGAGCTTCCGGCTGAAGATCAGGACGGCGCGCACCGGATCGTCGAGCTCGCCCCGGAAGATCTCCCGCCGCGCCAGATCGAGGCCGCGGCGCAGCGCGAGCACGCTGCCGGCGCTGTCCCCGCGCGCGGCGGAGCGGTCCGCCGCCTGCTCGAGGAGCATCAGCGCGACGAACGCGTTCTGCGCGTGGTAGGCGTGGATCGCCTGCACCTCGAGCGGCAGCGCGAGCGGGTCGCCCGCGCTGTCGAACGTCGCCTTGGCGTGCAGATCGCGCCGGACGCCGGCCGGGATCGTCGCGAGCGTCACGTCGCGGAGCAGCGGGTGCGCCGTGCGGATGCCGCTCGAGTGCTCCTCGATCATGCCCGCCGCCGCGAGCTTGCCGAGCAGGTCGTCGAAGGCGCGGATGTCCGGGAGCAGGCGCTGCAGCGTGGCCCGGTCCGCCGCGTCGCCGATGACGGCGAGCGCCTGCAGCGTGCGGCGCGCGTCCTGCGGGAGCCGCTCGATCCGCGCGGCGACGAGGTCGGCCATCCGCGCGGGCGGGTCGCTGCCCCCCTCGAGCGTGTAGCGGACCAGCTGGTCGATGTAGAGCGGCGGCACCGTCGCGGCCTCGCCGCCGAGGACGGCCGGGCTCGCCGCGCTCGGCGGCAGGGCCAGCGGGGTTTGATCGGCGGCGCCGTCCGACGGGTCGCGCCGCGGCGACAGCCGCAGGCCGCCCATGCTCGGCGGCGTCTTGCGGGCGGCGCGGTGGTCCAGGCCGACGCAGCTGCGGAGGAGCGAGAGCGCGATGTCCTTCGGGAGGCCGCCGAGCGCGCGCACGGCGCCGCCCCACTCGGGCTCGAAGCCCGGCGTGTGGCTGGCGACGATGAGCAGCGCCGCGAGCGGCGGCTCCGCGATCACGTCGGCGAACGCGTTCCGGCTCGCGCCGTCGACGGCGTGCAGGTCGTCGATCGCGAGCAGGACCCGGTGCGGGAAGGCGGTCTGCTGCGCGCGAGAGAGCGCCCAGCGCAGGGCCTCCGCGGCGATGAAGCGGCGATCGTCGGGCGACAGGCCCCCCGCCGTCGGCTTGTTCCACGCGTGCCTGCGCACGTCGCTCCCGCGGTCGCCCTTGCCGAAGATCTCGAGCAGCCCGCGCCGCGCCTCCGGCGTCGCGCCGCTCCAGTTCGACGCGTTGCCGCCGTCGGGCGGGAGCTCGGCGAGCCCGGCGATCGCCCAGCGGAGCGCGTAGTAGCCGACCTCCGCGCCCCACGGGTCCGGGCCGGTCTGGATGACGATGTCGCCCCGGCTCGCGGCGACGTCGAGGAACTCGCGGAGGAGCCGGGTCTTGCCGACGCCGTGCTCGCCGACGATGCGCGCGGCGACGACCGAGCCCTCGACGTCGGCGAGGCAGGTGTCGAGCCACGCGAGGTCGTCCTCGCGCGCCGCGAACGGGAGCGGGAGCGTGGGGGCCGAGGGGGCGCGATCGCGCCGGGCGGCCTGGGGCGCCGCGCGCGGCGCAGGGGCGGGCGAGTGCGCCTGAGCGATCCTGGCGCCGCACTCGCCGCAGAACTTCTGGCCGCGCGGCACGATGGCCCGGCACGAGCCGCAGATGACCGTCGCGTCGGAGAACGAGAAGCGCCCCGAGGGGGTGTCGAACGTCCCGAGCGCCGCGCGCAGCGCCGCCGCGAACTCGTCCGCCGACTGGTAGCGCCGCGCGGCGTCCTTCTCGAGCGCCCGGAGCGTGACCTCGACGAGCGGCTCGGGGATCTCGCGCTCCGGCGCGAGCAGGGCGGGATCGGGCGGCGGCAAGGAGAGGTGCATCAGCACCACCTGCGTCGGCGATTCCGCCTCGAACGGGAGCCGGCCGGTCAGCAGCTGGAACAGGATGACGCCGCACGCGTAGAGGTCGCTCCGCGCGTCGATCGGATCGCCTCGCCCCTGCTCCGGGGCCATGTAGTCCGGGGTCCCGCAGACGATGCCGGGGCTCGTGATGTTCGTCGTCGCGACCTCCCCCTTCAGCTTCGCGAGGCCGAAATCGACGACCTTCACGAAGTCGCCGCCCGAGCGCATCGGCTCGAGCACGATGTTCTCGGGCTTGAGATCGCGGTGGATGATGCCGAGGTGGTGCGCCTCGGCGAGCGCCGCGAGCACCTGGCAGAGGATGTCGACGATGCGGCGGAACGGGAGCGGGCCGTCCTCGTAGACGACGCGGGCAAGGTCGCGCCCGCGCAGGAACTCCATGACGAGGTAGAGCTGCCCGCCGTTCTTACCGAAGTCGATGACCCCGACCGAGTTCGGGTGGTTGAGGCGGCTCGCGGCGCGCGCCTCGGTGATGAACCGGACCGACGCGCTCTCGTCGCCGAGCAGGTGGGGATGGATGATCTTGACGGCCACGGTGCGCCCCAGGGCCTTCTGCTCGGCCCTGTACACGCGGCCCATGCCGCCCACCCCGACGAGCTCCAGGATCACGTAGTTGCCAGGGAGCGTCGTCCCGATCAGCGGATCGTCGGACGTCCGGTTGAACTCCGAGATCGGGAAGCCGCACACCGGGCAGAATTTGTGCGCCTGCTCGCACGGATTCGCGCATTGCGGGCAGACCACTGTGGACACGCGCGGGACCTTACCACGTTCGGGATAGCGATTGGAGTCGAGGTCTCCCTCGGCCCGAGGGGGCGCCGTCCGGAGGGGGGCGGGGGGGCTCGTCCAGCCGTCTGTTAGGTCCTGGATCCTTCTTGGGGTAACCTCGGGCGCGATGGTTACGCCTCGCCTACGTCTCGGTCAGCTCCTGGTCGACGCGCGGATGATCACCCAGGACGCCCTCGAGAGGACCCTGGAGCAGCAGCGCACGGATGGCCGGCGGCTGGGGACGCTCCTTGTCGAGCAAGGGCTCATCAACGAAACCCAGCTGACGCAGATCCTGTCGCACCAGCTCGCTGTCCCGTGGGTGTCGCTCCTGCACATCGAGTTCTCGCGGCAGCTGCTCAACCTCGTCCCGCACGACGTGGCCGAGCGCTACTGCCTCGTCCCGATCTACGTTCGCCACGTCCGCAACCAGGGCGAGACGCTGTACGTCGCGATGGACGATCCGACGAACGAGGACGGCATGAAGGAGTGCATGGCGTTCTCCGGCCTGCCCGTGCGCGCGATGATCGCTCCGCCGAGCGATATCCGGAACGCGATCCGGGTCTATTACGGAGCGCGCGCCCGCTCGGCGCCGCCGCCCGCGCCCGCGAAGCAGGCCCAGGTGAGCGAGCCGCAGTCGCGGGCGCGCCCCGCCGACCCGCCTCCTTCGTCCGAGCTCTCCGGAGCGCCCGAGACCGCGCGCCACGCGGAGGACACGCCGCTGACGCCATCGACGCCGGAGCCCTTGCTGCTCACCAGGCCCGCCATGCGATCCGGGGCGCGGCTGGTCGAGGACGCGGGGCCGGCGATCGAGACCTCCGACGTCGACCCCTCCGACGTGGGCGTCATGGATGACGAGCTGGCGTGGGAACCGCCTCGCTCCGCGGCCAAGGAAGTCCGCAGCTCCCCGGAGGAGCGGCAGATCCGCGGCCGACCGGACGAGCGCTCGCGGCCGACGTTGAAGGTCGCGCCGACGCCCGAGCTGCTCGCGGCGGCGCAGGCAGCACGATCCGCCACGCCCGCGCAACCTGCGCAGCCAGCGCAGGCGCAGTTCACGCAGGCGGCACAGGCGCAGGCAGCGCAGCCGGAGCGCCGGAAGACGATGCGCCCGAGCTCCGCACCGGGGCCCGTCGCGGCGTCCGCCGGCGACGCGGCGCCGAGCATGGACGGGGCGCCGACGTCGAGCACGCCAGCCGCGGCTCTCCTCGGCGCGGTGCTCGGACGCGCCAGCGCTGCGGCGCGCACCGTCCCGGAGAGCGTGCCCGACTACGGCGACGAGCCCCCGAGCGAGCGCGAGGTGCGCAACATCCCCGCGCCGCAAGGCCGCGGTCGCCGGCGGATGGTCTCGCTCACCCTGCTCGACGGGACGACGATCACGCTCCCCGCGCGCGGGTCCAAATCCCAGCAGCAGCCGCAGCAGCCGCGAAAAGAAGCCCCGTCCCCCCGCGCCACCGCGCAGTCCGAGCCGCCTCCTCCTCCCACGGCGGACGACTCGGGCCTCACCGCGCGCGATCTGGTTTCCGCGCTGCGCGCGGTGTCCCACGGCGCCGACGCGAGCGAGATCCTCGGCAACAACGTGCGCTGGGAGGCGATGTTCGCCGCGCTCCTGTCGCTGATGCTCAAGAAGCACCTCATCGCCGACTGGGAGTTCGTCGACGAGCTGAAGAAGATCTGACGCGAAGCAGCAGCTCGGTCGCCGCTGCCGGCGCGCCGCGCGCATCTTCGACGTGGCACGTGGCACGTGGCGCGCGGCGCGCTCGCGAACGGCGGCCGTCAGCGCGCCTCCCGCGCCGCGCCTGCGCGGATCAGCGCGTCGATGTCCCCTTCCGAGAAGCCCGCGTCGCGGAGCACGGCGCGCGTGTGCTCGCCGGCTCGAGGCGCCGGCGTGAACGCGACGCCCGCCGGCGTGACCGGCGTCCTCAGCTGGGGGATCCGGCCGCGCGGCGAGGCGATCTCGAACAGGAGATCGCGCGAGGCGAGGTGGGGATCCGCCGCGGCGCTCCGCGGATCGAGGACCGGCTCGAGGCAGCAGTCGCGCTCGGCGGCGAAGGTCTCCCACTCGGCGCGCGTCCTCTCCCGAACGACGGCGGCCAGCTTGCGCTTGAGCTCGGCCTGGTGCGGCCCGGGGACGAGCGCGCTCGGGTCGGGATCGAGCCCGGCGCCCTCGCAGAACGAGGCCCAGAACTTCGGCTCCAGCGCGGCGAGGGCCATCGCGTGCCCGTCCTTCGAGAGGTAGGTGTTGTACGGCGCGAGCCCGCCGGTGAGCGGTGCGCCGCCCGCCGCGCGCGCCGTCTCCCCGACCGCTTCTCCGCCGCTCGCGAGCGCGGCGGCGAGCGTGGGAAGGGCGAAGCCGAGCACGCCGTCGGTCATGGCGATGTCGAGCACCGCGCCCTGCCCGGTCCGCTCCCGCTCGCGCAGCGCGGCGAGGATGGCGATCACGCACCACATCCCGCCGCTCATGTCGGCGACCTGGAAGCCCGGCACCTGCGGTGGCCCCTCGGCGGGCCCCTGCGCGCCGAGGACCCCCGCGCGCGCGATGTAGTTGAGATCGTGCCCCGCGCGCGCCGCCAGCGTGCCCGTTTGACCGTAGCCGGTCAGCGCGCAGACGATGAGCCGCGGGTTGTCCGCGCGCAGCGCCGCGTGACCGAGCCCGAGCCGATCGAGCACCCCCGGGCGGAACTGGTCGAAGAGCACGTCGTAGCCGGCGACGAGCCGGCGGAAGGCGTCGCGACCCTCAGGCGCCTTCAGGTCGAGCAGGGCGCTGCGCTTGCCGCGGTTCAAGAGCTGGAACGCCGCGGATTCTCCGGCGATCTGCGGGGGGAGCTGGCGCAGGAAGTCCCCGCCGGCGACGTCCTCGATCTTGTCCACCGTCGCGCCGAGATCCGCGAGCACGAGGGTCGCGAAGGGGCCCGGCAAGAGCCTCGAAAGATCGAGGACGCGCGTGTCGGTGAGAGGGCGCACGGCGGCTTTCCTGTCGTTGCGCGAGATCCGTCGAGGGATCGAGCGATCGAGGAATGATGAGCGAAGGGCGCGCCGCGCGCAGAAGGCACACGAGGTTGGCTGGGGCGGACGCAGTGGCTGCGATCCACCAGCGAGCCGTTACCGCGCGCGGCGGCGCAGGCGGGCTCGCCGGATCTCCGCCGGCGCCCGGATCAGCCCGCGTTGAGCTGGAACAGCTTCGGGAGCTTCATCGCGAGCATCTGGTTGCCCGTGACCTTCAGCTTGCCCGCGAAGAAGAGCTGCATCGAGTTGGCCTGCGGGTTCTCGTGCAGCTTCTGGAAATCCTCGCTGCTGAGCGAGATCGTGACATCCGCGTTGCCAGGGTTGCCCGAGGAGAGCTTGGGCCCGCTGTCGGACAGGTCGATCAGCCACTCGCCGCCGCCCTCGCCCGTCACGTTGATCTGGTACTTCCCGCCGATCTGCTTGGCCGCGTCCGAATGCTTCACCAGCGCAGCGGGCAGCTCCTCGTTGAACAGTTTCTGGATATCGACGGCCATGGATCGCCTCCGGATGTCGTGTGGGACGGTGACTCGAAATCGCCTGGATACCGAGCGCGGTTTACCCGTGCCCGCGCGCGGGAGTCAAGCGAAGCACGACGCCCGCGCGCTGTCTCCTCGCTCCGTCAGGGCAGCCCTGGCGCGCCGCCTCGTCGACCCATCAGGACAACCCTGGCGCTGGGTTCACCGTGGATGCGTCATGCACGCGCGCGCGGCGCCTGCGCGGCGGGCCGGGGCGCCTTGTCCAGCGCGGATCGGATCGGGACCATCAGCAGGCGATCGATGGCGACGCGCTGATCGGCGGGCGGCGGGCTCTCCGGTATGCCTTGCATCAGCCGGAGGTCACGGAGCGCGCCGCGATCGAGCGGGCCGAGCGATGTCCCCAGCACGTCGAGCGGCGGCGTCATCGCGGGGAGCAGACAGACGAGGGAGAGCTCGTTGGTACCCTGGCGTACCCACGTTCCCTGGTACACCGCGATCGCCTGCCCGAGCGCCTCCTGGAACACGAACGCGCGCCACTCGAGCGGCGCCGTCAGATCGAAGACGCGGCCGCCGGCGCGGAGCTCGCGGCTGTCGAGGCCGAGGGCGGCGCCGCGCGCGTCGGTCAGGAGGAAGCGCTCGAGGCACCCAGGAGAGCGCAGCGTGAGCTCCTCGAGCAGCGCGGCGAGCGCCGCGGGGCTGAGCGAGATCGGCTCGCCGTCCGGGCCGATCGCCTCGAGCCCGACCTCGTCGGAGCCCACGACGGACGCGTGGTCGAGCAACGCGGCGAAGGTGCGCCGCGAGGGGCCGTCGAAGCCGGCCCCGATGGAGGACATCCCGGCGCTGGAGCTGAGCAGGGCGACGATACGATCCCGGCGCGGCGTCGCGAGGAGCGTGACGCCGAACCGCTCGCGGGTGGTGAGCAGCACGTGCTGCGCAGCGCTGCTCTGGCTTCGAAGGAGCAGCTGATCGCCCTCGAGGCTCAGCCCGCGCCGGCTCACCTGCGGAGGGGGCACGAGCTGCCGCCGTCCCCGCGCGAGCAGCGCGACCGCCGCCGTCACGAGGGCGACCGGCAACAGCGCACGGAATATCAGGCCGCGCGCGGTCACGACCAGCACGAGCGCGGCCAGGAAGAGCGGGATCGCCCAGCGCCGCCGGGTGTCCGTGCCCCCCGCTGGCGTCACGTCGGGAGCGGTCGCGTCGAACCAACGGGCCCGTGGGACAGGCGTCACGGCGGCGTCGCTCGCCGGCTCGCCCGCGCGCTGCGTCGCCGGCCTGCCTGTCGCAGAGGGAGGCTCGTGGGCTCGGACCTCGATCGACGGGAGCATCGCGACGGACCCAAGCGGGTCCTTCTGGCCCTTCGCCTCGCGTCCCATCGCACCTCCACCCCGACCGAAAGTTGGCGGTAGAATAGCATTGACCGAGGCCGGAGCGAGGGGACTTTGGGACAACGCGCTGCGTAGGGTGCTGCGCGTTGTTGACGACCCGCTCTGTTACAACCCGTTACAACCAGTTACGACTGGTTACGACTGGTTACGACCGACTACGGCCTGCCGAGGACGTCCCCGGCGGGTCGCGAATGGCGTGCGCTGCGACGTGTCACGCCGCGTTGCGACCCCTCCTCGGCGACGAGGAGTCCGATGAGGTCCGCTCGCATGCTTCCTCGAACTCGCGGTTTTCCGTACCCGAGATGGATAGCGCCTGCCCCGGAACGACTGGTGATGCGGCGGATCCGGTCGAAGCGGAGGTAGCTCTCGGCCGCAGGCGTGGGACCGATGGCGTACGACGCGCTCGCGAGGCGGACATGGAGGTTGTCGCCGCCTGCGTCGCTGCAGACGGCGATGCCCTGGAGGCCGGCCTCATGCAGCGATCGGAGGACTCGCACGGCGATCTCGCCGCGGTCGGGGAGGAGGACCTTGCGGATCACGAGCCGGCCCTCTCACACGGAATCGCCTCCGCGAACGGCCCGTCGCTCCGCCGCTCCGCGCCGAGCCTCGTCGCGCGCCCGACGGCGGGCTCGCCTGACGCGGGATCAGGCCCGCGAGAGTCTTTCCACAGGCCGAGCAAAAGGGTACGTCTGCCCTGTGCAGCGCCGCGATATCCCGCCCGAGCTCTCGTTCGCGGCCCTTCCCGTCGCCGAGCCTCGCGAGCTCACGGGCCCGCCGCCCTCGCGCCGCCAGCGGGGCGCCGAGCCGGAGGTGGTCTCGGTCGCGGAGCTGGATCGCCGGCTGAAGCGGATCCTCGAGGGGTCGACCGCGGACGTACGCGTCGAGGGCGAGATCTCGGGCCTGCGCGTCGTGGGCAGCGGCCACGCCTACTTCACGCTCAAGGACGAGAGCGAAGAGGCGGCCATCGACTGCGTGATGTACAGGACCGCGGCGCCGCGCGCGCGGAAGCTGCTCGCCGACGGCGCGCGCGTCGTGCTCACCGGCCGCGCCACGGTCTACGTGCCTCGGGGCCGGCTCCAGTTCTCCGCGGACGACGCGCGCCTCGCCGGCCGCGGCGCGCTCCTGGAGGCGCTCTTCCGCCTCAAGGAGAAGCTCGCCGCCGAGGGGCTCTTCGCGCCGGAGCGCAAGCGCAAGCTGCCCGTCGATCCGCAGATCATCGGCGTCGTCACGAGCGGCGACGGCGCGGCGATCCACGACATCGTGACCGTCGCGTTCCGCCGCGGCGGCGCACGGCTGATCCTGGCGCGCACGCCGGTCCAGGGCGCCGGGGCAGGGCAGCGGATCGTGCGCGCGATCGCGCTGCTCGAGGAGTTCCCGGGCATCGAGGTGATCATCGTGGGGCGCGGGGGCGGCTCGGCCGACGACCTCAGCGCGTTCAACGAGGAGATCGTCGTCCGGAAGGTCGCGGCCGCGCGCGTGCCGATCGTGAGCGCCGTGGGGCACGAGATCGACGTCGCGCTGACCGACCTCGCCGCCGACGCGCGCGCCGCCACGCCCTCGCAGGCAGCAGAGATGCTCGTCGCGGACGCGGCCGCGCGGCGCGCGGCGCTGGAGCACCTCGAGGCCCGCATGCGCCGCGCGATCGCCCACCGGTTCCGGGGCGCTCGGGCCGATCTCGACCGGCAGCGCGCCCGGCTCGGCTCGCCCGCGCAGATCCTGGCGGAGCCCCAGCAGCGCATCGACGACGCCATGGCGAGGCTCCGGCGCCGCATGGAGCGCATCCTCGTCGAGGATCGCGCCGCGCTCCAGCGCCTCGAGCGGAGGCTCGCCGCGCGCCACCCGCGCGCGGTGCTCGCGGGCGCCCGCGGGGCGCTCAGGCCGCTGTCGGTGCGCCTCGCCGCCGCCGCGCACCGCCACGTCGCCCTCCTGCGGGAGGGCTTCGCGGGCGACGTGGCCCGGCTCGAGGCGATGTCGCCGCTCCGCGTGCTCGCGCGCGGCTACGCCATCGCGACGGACGCGTCGGGGCGCGCGGTCCGGGATCACCGCGAGGTCGCGCCGGGCGATCCGATCGCGGTGCGCGTGCACCACGGCGCGCTCCTCGCGCGGGTCGTCGTCACCGCAGGTCCGGACGAGCCGCTCGTCGAGGGCCACGCGCACGCGCCGGCAGCGGCGGCAGCGGTGGCAGCGGCGGCGCCCGCGCCGCCTGCGCGCCAGGGCGGCGGCCCGCGCGCCGCGTCCGGCCGCGCGCCGAGGCGCAAGAGGACGCAGCCCGGCGCGCCCGCGTGCGAGCAACTCGGGCTCGGCTTCGCGGCCGAGGAGCACGCCCCGGCCGTCGGTCGCGCGGGCGCCGCCGGCCAGGTCTCGGTGGGGCAGGGCGCGCGGAGGCCGGTCCTGAGGAGAGGCACCATGTCGAACGCTGAGCGGCGAAGGTTCGGTCTTGTGGGGCACCCGGTGGGCCACTCGGTCTCGCCGGCGATGCACTCGGCCGCGTTTCGGGCGCACCACCTGCCGCACATCTACAGCGCGTTCGACGTGCCCACCGGCGCGGAGCTCGCGCGCTTCGTCAGCGACATCCGGAGCGGCCTTATCGCTGGCGCGAACGTCACGATCCCGCACAAGCGCGCGATCATGTCGATGGTCGACGACGTGGACGCGAGCGCGGCCGACGTCGGCGCCGCGAACGTCCTCTGCGCGACGGAGGCGCGGCGCGTGACGGCGTACAACACCGACGTGGTCGCGCTCCGCGACGAGCTCGCGCTGCTCCTGGGATCCGCCCCGCCCCGCGGGGACGATCCGGAGGGGCCGTACGGCGCGCGCTCGAGCCCGCGCCAGCGCGCGGTGATCATCGGCGCGGGCGGCGCGGCGTTCGCGGCGATCGCCGCGTGCAAGCTGCTCGGCTATCAC
The DNA here is from genome assembly GCF_051530145.1 of Sorangium sp. So ce302. GTDB lineage: Bacteria > Myxococcota_A > Polyangia > Polyangiales > Polyangiaceae > Sorangium > Sorangium cellulosum_B. Next base: position 3,594,206 of record NZ_CP150326.1, read on the forward strand.
CTCATCAGCGTGACCACCCGCTCGTGGACCGGCACCGAGGCGATGCTCGAGTCGCCCGCGGGGCAGCGCGCGTCCGAGCTCGGCGCGCTCACCGCGCCCTGGCCGATCCCGACCGACAGGTCGATCAGCAGCAAGTCCTCCGTGGCGCTGCGGCTCAACTGGAGCGAGTTCACCGTCGCCGCCGACCTGATCATCCAGGCCACGAGCGCCGGCATGCTCGGGGGGCCGCCCGGGGAGGAGGTCACGGGCATCATCCCGTGGGACGCGCTCTCGCCGAGCGTGTGCCTCTACGACCTCGTCTACAACCCCCCGGTGACGCCCTTCCTCCGGACGGCGCGCGAGAGAGGGCTCCGCGCCGAAGGCGGGCTCGGGATGCTGGTCGGCCAGGCGGCGCAGTCCTTCACGCTCTGGACCGGCCTCCCGGCGCCGGTCGAGGTGATGCGCTCCGCCGCCGAGGATTCGCTCAGGAAGGCAACCGGCGGTCGATGAGCTCGGACGGATCCCGGCGGAATTCCCCGCCCCACGACGCGCTGTCGTCCACGCCCGCGGCGCCCCGCGGCCAGGGCGCCGCGCTCGAGCACGCCTCGCCGTGGCCGCACGTCGAGGTGCGGGGCCAGTTCTCGATCGCGCGCAAGGAGTGGCTGCACACGAACGGCGCGGGGGCCTACGCGAGCTCGACGATCGCCGGCATGCACACCCGCCGTTACCACGGCCTGCTCGTCGCGGCCCTCGACCCTCCGCGGCGCCGGCACGTCATGCTCTCGCACGTCGACGTCTGCGTCCGCCCGGTCCGACAGCAGGGCGCGCCGTCCGAGCGCCGCGCCTCGTGGCCGCGGTGGGACCTCGCCAAGCACCAGTTCCCGGGCATCGATCCGGAGAGCAGCTCGTTCTACCTCGAGCGCTTCGATCAGGATCCGCTCCCGCGCTGGGCGTACGCCGTCCCGGGCGGCGAGCTCGAGGTGACGCTCGGCCTCGTGCGCGGCGAGAACGCCGCCGTCCTCCGTTATGCCTGGAGCGGGGCGGATCCGGTGATGCTGACGCTGCGCCCGCTCCTCGCCGCCCGCCACATCCACCAGCTGCTCCGCGAGAACGGCGGGATCTCCCAGAAGGTCGAGCTGCGCGCAGGGGCGGCGCGCGGCGAGCCCGGCTCGGGGCGCGACCGCCCCGTGATGGGCGAGGTCCGGGTGCAGCCGAACCGCGCGCTGCCGAGGATCTGCTTCCGCTACCAGGGCACGTTCGTCGGCTCGCAGGACTGGTGGCGACGCTTCGAGTACCTCGGCGAGCAGGATCGGGGCCTCGACTTCCTCGAGGATCTCTGGACGCCGGGCCATTTCGAGACGGTGATCGGTGCCGAGCCCGTTCACCTGCTCGTGGCGGTGGGCGCGCTGCCCGACGACGAGCCGGAGAACCTCCTCGCGGCGGCGAGCGCGGCGATCCGCGCCGAGGACCCGGGGCCCCGGCGCCCGCTCCTGGAGCGGAAGCTCACCATCGCGGCCGAGGCGTTCCGCGCCGACGCGGCCGCGCGGCCCAGCGTCATCGCGGGCTATCCCTGGTTCGAGGTGTGGGGCCGCGACGCGCTCATCTCCCTGCCCGGTCTCTACCTCGTGCCCCGCAAGACCGAGGCCGCGATCCGCGTCCTCCGCGCGATGATCGACGCGATGCAGGACGGCCTCGTGCCGAACCGGCTCCCCGACGCGGGCGAGCCGGCGGACTTCCACGCGGCCGACGCGACCCTCTGGCTGTTCGAGGCGGCTCGCCTGCTCGCGGACGCGGTCGGCGACACGCACCCGTTCGTGGCGGGCGAGCTGCTCGGCGCGCTCCGCGACGCCTTCGAGGCGGCCGTGCGCGGGACCCGGAACGGGATCCACGTCACGGCCGACGGCCTCTTCGCCGCAGGGCGCCTGGGCGAGGGCGCCTTCGACGGGCTCACGTGGATGGACGCGCGCGTCGCGGGCCGCGCGGTGACCCCGCGCGCCGGTTGCCCGGTCGAGCTCACGGCGCTGTGGGCGAAGGGCTCGGAGACGCTCGCGCGCCTCGCGCGGGCCGCCGGCGACGCCCGCCTCGCGGGGCGGGCGGAGGCGGCCGCGAGCGCGGCGCGTCGGGGCTTCGCCGCCCGCTTCTGGTGCGAGGAGACCGGCTACCCGTACGACGTCATCTCGGAGCGCGCGGACGGGGAGGGCGCGTTCCGCGACGCGTCGATCCGCCCCAACGCGCTGATCGCCGTCGCCGTGGATCCCGCCTGCTTCACGCCGGAGCGGGCCGCGTCGCTGCTCGACCGGGTCCGCCTGGAGCTCGTGACCCCCGCCGGCGTGCGCACGCTCTCGCCGGCCGATCCGGCCTACGCGCCCCGGTACCAGGGAGGCCCCGAGGCGCGCGACAGCGCCTACCACCAGGGCACGGCCTGGCCGTTCCTGCTCGGGTTCTACGCGCGCGCCGCCCGGCGCTTCTCCACGCTCGGCGAGCACGTGATCCCGCTGCTGCACCGGCTCGCGGCCTCCGCGGCCGCGAACGAGATCGCGCTCGGCCAGGTGCCCGAGGTCGCCGCCGGCGAGCCGCCGCACCACCCTGGTGGCAGCTTCGCGCAGGCCTTCAGCGTGGCAGAGCTCCTGCGCCTCGTCGCCTGGGACCTGCCCGCCCAGGACCCAGGCAGCGCCGCGGGCGCGCCGCCGCGCTGAGCCACGCCGGCCCGCGGGGCCGGCGCGCGCCTTCAGCCGTCGCGTTCCAGCGCCGACTCCTCGCGCAGCGCCTTGCCGCCCCGGGCGGTGAAGCGGAGCAGCTTCCCCGGATCCTCGGCCTCCATGGCGAAGGCCTCGACCTCCTCGAACAGCGCCTCGATCTTTCGAGGACCGCACGTGGGCAGGAAGCCGCGGAGCACGCGCGGGTCGTAGAACCGGAAATACTGCTGCTTGCCTGTCCCGTTCTCGACAAGGAGAAACCGGCGGAGGTGCTTCCGCACGTCGCCGAACGCGCGGTCGCTCGTCAGGAAGACGCCCCAGCAGTCGCCCCAGCCTCCGTCGACCAGCGCGTCGAGCAGCCTGGACCCGTGCGGGAGGTGCACGAGCGTGGGGCCGACGTCCGCGAGGATCTCGCCCTGGAAGCCGGTGTAGAGCGAGGCGGTCTGCTCGCCCGCGTCGCCGAGCAGCAGCCGGATGCGCGGGTCGCGGGCGGCGTCGACCACCGCGAAGAGCGGCGAGCGCTCCTGCCGGAGCCGCGCCCGCGCCGACGCGGCGAACGGCGCCCCGGTCGCGAGCACCGCGGCCCTGCGCGCGCGGCGCGAGGGCGGCGCGGGCTCGGTCGGCGCGTAGCGGCGGCTCACCTCGCGGCGCACCACCGCGAAGACGGTCCCCCCCGCGCGGATCTCGTCGCCGTCCCGGAGCGACACCTCGCGCGCCCGCTCCCGGTTGACCTGCGTCCCGTTGCGGCTCCCCAGGTCGCGGAGGAGGTAGCTGCCGTCGATCTGCTCCACCGAGAAATGCAGGGCAGAGAGCTCACCGTCGCTCGTGATCGAGAGATCCGACTCAGGCGCGCGGCCGACGAGCAGCGGACGGTCGCCAGGGATACGCGCCGTCTGCCCGGCCAGGGGGCCCGAGATGACCCGGAGGACGAGCCCTGCTTCCTGGTCTTCGCTCATGGTCGTCTCCATCGCACAAGGCGCCGATGAGGCCGGCAAGTAAGCCTAGAACACCGATCGGCGGGAAATCCACCCGAAGGCGGGCGCCACGCGGGAGACGACCCGGCCACTGTCAATCTTTTCCGCCTTCGAGGCGAGGGCCCTTTGGCGCAGCCTGCGCGCATTTCACGCTGGCAGCCCTCGTTCGCCGCCCGAGACAGCGAGGGTGCGACGCGCGCGGATGCGTCAGCCGTGGCGGCTCCGCAGCGGTTCGAGGCGCAGCCAGCGCGCCACGAACGCCCGGTCCTCGGGGGCGAGCGCGCCGGTGACCCGCGCGGCCACGAGGTAGAGGCCCGCGTAGAGCGGGGCGCAGAGCGCGAGGCAGAGCGCGGGGCGCCTGTCGGTCGCGCCCGTGAGCAGGAACGCGGCGAGCGGCGCCGCGGCCACGATCGCGGTGGCCGCGACGCGCCCGTAATGGCCCCACGGGAAGACGCCGCGGAGGCCGACGCCGGAGAAGCGCGCGATGCAGGCCACCGTCAAGGCGATCACGAGCACCTGGGTCAGCACCGCCGAGAGCGGCGCGCCGACCATGCCGACCGTCGGCAGGAGGACCAGGTTCGCCGCGGCGTTGAACGCCATCGAGAGCACCTGGATCCGCAGGATCATCGACGTCTTCCCGAACGCCATCAGCATGATCGCGTACGCCGTCACGCGCAGCGGCAGGAGCGCGGAGTAGATGCGAAACGGGACGGCGGCGCCGGCGTAGGCGTCGCCGTAGATGGCGCGCATGAGCGGCTCGGCGAAGAGGAGGAGGAACACCGCGATCGGGAGCATGATCAGCGTCGTCTTGCGGACGCCCGAGTGCCACAGGTCGATCGCCGCCCTCGCGCCCTCCTCCGGCGTCCGGCCGTTCTCGACGCGGGCGACGAGGTCGGGGAGCATCGTCGAGGCGACGGAGTAGGCGAGGACGCCGACGAGCGGGAGCTCCTGCGAGCCGACGGAGAACTCGGCGTAGAGACCCGCGCTGAAGAAGAGGCCGATGACGAACTTGTCGAGCTTCTGGTTGAAGAGGCCGGCGAAGCGCGTGACCGAGAGCGGGAGCGCGTAGGCGAGCTGCGCCCTGACGCCGCCAGGGAACGGGGCCGCGGCGACGTCCTGGAACAGCCGCGCGTAGAGCCGGTACGAGAGCCAGAGCCGGAGGGCCTGCGCGGCGCACTGGGCGGCCACGATCCAGGCGATAGAGCACCCGAGCGCCGCGGGGACGATCGCGCTTGCGGCGTTCGAGAGCGTGACGATCAGCGCGAGCCCCGCCGACTTGCGGTGGTTGTTCGTGGCGATGAAGAGCGGGCCGAACACGCTCGCCGGGTAGGCGATCACGCTCATGAGGCCGATGAGCAGGAGGAGCTGCGTGACGCCCTCGCGGCCGTCGAGGAAGACGCTGGGAACCAGCGCGAACACCGAGAAGGCCAGCGCGGACAGCGCCCCGAGGCCGACCAGGAGCAGCATGCTCTGCCGCACCAGCCCACGGAGCTCGGCGCGGGTCACCTTGGGCGCGAAATAGAGGAACGACTCCGGGAGGTAGAGCAGCGCGAAATCGCGCCCCGTCACGAACAGCATCGTCGCGAACGCGAGCACGCCGTACTCGGCCTTGCCGAGCAGCCGCACAACGACGATGCCCTGCACGAGGACGATCAGCGTGTTGACGACCTGCCCGCCGACGATCATCCCGATCCGGTCGGCCAGCGATGTGCCCTGCGCCTCGCCGGGGCCTGGCGCTGCCTTGGCAGCCCGCGCGACCTCCGGGGCCCGCGAGGGCGCGCTCGGCTCGACCGGGGCGGGCTGCTCGTCCTGCATGGCGGCTCGGTAGCACATGCGCGGGCAGGAGCGGCCTCCCGAGGCGTGCGCGCGGCGCCCGGCTAGCCCGTGATATAGGTCCCGCGATGAAGCGCGCGCTCCTCGTGAGCTACTACTTCCCCCCGCGGTTCAGCATCGGCGGTAAGCGCGCGTACCGCTTTGCGAAATTTCTGCCGGAGCACGGCTGGGAGACGACGGTGCTCGCGGCCAAGCCGCCTCCCGGCGAGCGGGTGGATCCGTCGTTCACCGACGCCGACCTGCCCGCGTGCGATGTACGCCGCGACTACCTCACGGACGCCGAGCTCGCGCGCATGCCGCGCCGCGCGCTCGGCTCCGACGGCACCCTGGAGGCGCCGACCGAGGCGCCGGTGCCGGTCGCGCAGCGCAAGGGCTTCGCGCGCGTCGCCGCCGAGATCCGCTACGTCCCGGTGATCGGCCCGGATGCAGGCCGCGTCCCGGCCCTCGCGGTCCGCATCGCGCGCCTCGCTCGCGAGGTCGGCGCCGAGGTGATCTTCGCGAGCGGGCCGCCGTGGGAGGCCGTGCTCGCGGGCGTGCTGGCCGGCAGGGCCATCGGCCGGCCGGTCGTCGTCGACTTCCGCGATCCGTGGTCGTTCGGCCCGCTGATGGCGACGCGGCCCGCGTGGAGCCGCGCGGCCGCGGCGCTCGTCGAGCGGGCCGTGGTGGGCGCCGCCGCGGCCTTCACGGTGACGTCCGAGATGACCCGCGACGCCTACGCCGAGCGGCGCATCGCGCGCCGCGTCGAGTGCATCCGGACCGGCTTCGATCCGGACGCGGCGGCCGCCCCGCAGCGCGGCGAGGCGGTGACGCTCGTGCACTTCGGCAACTGCTACAGCGAGCGCACGCTCGCGCCGTTCGTCCGCGCGCTCGCGGCCGTCGCGCGCCGGAGATCGCTCGGCCCGGGCGCGATCCGGCTGCTCAACCTGGGGCGCGTCGCGAGGAGCGACCTCCGCCTCGCCGAGGAGCTCGGGGTGTCGCGGCTCTTCGAGTACCGCACGGTGCTGCCGTACGCCGAGGGGCTCGGCCTCGTCGCGGGCGCCGATCTCGCGCTGCTCGCCGGCTGCGGCGAGGAGCCGTACTTCCTGCCTGGCAAGCTCTACGACTACCTCCTCGCGCGCGCGCCCGTGCTCGCCGCCTTCGCGTCCCCTGAGATCGAGCGCATCCTCGAGACGACCCGCCTCGGCTGGACGCACGCGGCCGGCGACGCCGCGGCGATCGAGCGCCGCATCGAGGACGCGCTCGACGCGCGCGCGGCCGGTCGGCCGCTCGTCGAGCCCGATCACGCGGCGCTCTCCGCGCTGAGCGCGCGCGCCAGCGCGGGGGCGCTGGCCCGCCTCTTCGAGGACGTCGCGGCGAGCCCGAGGGGCTGACGCCGCGCTCTCCGCGCTGAGCGCGCGCGCCGACGCCGCTCCCCGGGCGGCGCCCGCTCGACATCCTTGCCTGCGCGGCGGCCCCCGTGGCATGCGAGCCCGCGATGCCTGACCATCTTCTCCAGGATCGAGCGGGGCTCCCCGAGGCCGAGCGCGCCCTTCAGGAGGCGTGGCGCGCGAAATACGCGCCCGAGGTGAAGGAGCTCATCGTGCGGCGCGAGGTCCCGTCGCCGAAGCTCACGTTGATCGTCATCTCCTACAAGGCGAAGGACTACCTGATCGAGTGCCTCCAGCACGCGCGCGGCCAGACGGCTGCGCTCGACGTGCCGTTCGAGATCCTGCTCGCGGACAGCGGCGGCATCGAGCACCTGCGGCCGCGCTCGGCCCCGCTCGTCGACGTCGAGCTGCGCCTCACCGACGGAATTCCGCTGAACGCCGCGCGCAACGCCGCCATCGCCTGGGCGCGGGGCGAGTACGTCGCCTTCATCGACGACGACGGGCTGATCGCGCCGACGTTCGTCGAGGTCGTCTGCCGTGTCTTCCAGGACCCCCGCATCGCGGCGATGCGCGGCCGGATCATCCCCAAGGAGCACCCCTATTTCTGCACGCTCGCGGGGCACTACGACCGCGGCGACGACGTCGTCGACGACGTCCTCGCGACCGAGGGGCACATGGCGATCCGGCGCGGCGTCTACCTCTCGACCGGGGGCTTTCCCGATCAGTTCTACGGCGCCGAGGGGGTCTACCTCGTCTACCAGATCGCGAAGGACTTCCCTGATCTGCGGGTCGTCTACGTGCCCGATCTCCTGATGCGGCACGACTACTTCGACAGCTGGGAGAACTTCATCTGGAAGACGCGCAAGTACCGGCGCATCCGGCGCGAGGTGGGCGGCATGGAGCCGGATCCCGAGTTCCTGCGCTACCTCGACGCGTACCTCGCGCGGCGGAAGCCGCATCGCCCGCTCACGGTGGAGCAAACGGTGGCGCTCGGGCTGCTCAAGGTGGTGCGCTGGGGGGTCCAGCGCCTGCCGGCGTGGGCCGTGGGGCAGCCTTGATGGAGCGGGCCGGCGGGGCGCGCAGGGGAGGGAGGCGGACCGATGGCTGAAGAGGGCGGCTTCGAGCGGGATCTCGCGGCGATCAAGCGGCACTACACCGAGCGCTTCCTGCCCGGGAACCCCTGGGCGAGCCTGCTCAACGCCCACCCGTACCTCGTCGCGCGGCAGCGGCAGCGCCGCCTGCGCGAGGCGCTCGTCGCGTGCGGCGTGCGCACGCCCGAGGCGCTGCGCGAGATGTCGGTGCTCGACGTGGGCTGCGGGTCGGGATCCAACCTGGCCTGGCTGGTCGAGCTCGGCGCGGATCCGACGCGCCTCACCGGCATCGATCTCGTCGCGCAGCGCACCGAGCTCGCGCGCTCGCGCTTCGCTGGCATCCGCTTCGTCGCGGGCGACTTCCTGACGGCCGACGTCGGGGGCCCGTTCGATGTGGTGATGATGTTCGCGGTCCTGTCGTCGGTGACCAACACGGAGCTCAAGCGAGGCCTCATGGACAAGGCGCTCCGCCTGCTCCGGCCGGGCGGCATCTTCTTCTTTTACGATGTCGTGTCGCGGCAGCCCGTCCCCGGAAGCGCGGACTACCAGCGCCTCACGTTCGCGGAGCTCGAGGGGTATTTCGCCCCCCGCACGCTGCACATCTTTCGCAGGGACATCCTCCGGCGCGACGTCGCCGATCGGCTCGTGCGGCGCTTCGGCGTGACCGTGGCCGAGCTCGTCCAGGCGACGCGGCTGCTCAACATCGACGGCACCTTCGCCTACGCGCGCGGCTAGGCCACCCGTGAGCGCCGCGAGCCCGCACCCTCTGACGCGCCGCCGGACGCGCGGGGCGAGCGTCGTGGGGCAAAATTCCCCGCCGGGGTGAAAAGGTCCCGCCGGCAGCCTGCCCGCGCGAGCCGCCCAGGGTGCTGAACAGCCCGGTTCCGCTGTGGCGCGGTCTGGCATGAGACGTGCCAAAAGACGGGGGAAACCACGCGCCAGCACGTGAAGACCACGTGATGAGCAGCCACAGCCGGTCGGTTCAGCGCGCACAGCGCGGCTGCCACCGCAGGAGATGACTCCATGTCCCAACGCGTCCTCCCCCCGTCGGCCGCGATCGCCTGGCACAGCCTGCCTGCCCCCGATGTGCTCTCCAGGATCGAGAGCGCCGAGGCCGGCCTCGCGGGCGACGAGGCCGCCCGGCGGCTCAAGGACGTCGGGCCCAACGTGATCCAGCGCGCGAAGGGCGACGGCCCGCTCAAGCTGCTCTTCCGTCAGATCAACGACCCCCTCATCTACGTGCTGCTCGCGTCGGCGGCCCTCGCGATGGCCATGGGCGAGGCGATCGACGGCGCGGTCGTGCTGGCGGTCGTGGTGCTCAACACGGCGATCGGCTTCGTCCAGGAGCTCCGCGCGGGCAAGGCGATCGAGGCGCTCGTCGACATGGTGCCCCAGACGGCCACGGTCGTGCGCGGCGGCCAGCGGAGCGTGATCCCCGCCGCCGACGTGGTCCCCGGCGACGTGGTGGTGCTCGACGCCGGCGACAAGGTCCCCGCTGACGCCCGGCTGCTCTCGGTGAAGAACCTCCACGTGGACGAGTCGGCGCTCACCGGGGAGTCGGTGCCGTCGGACAAACACGTCGCGGCGGTCCCCGAGGACGCCGGCGTCGGCGATCGCAAGAACCTCGCCTTCGGCGGGACGCTCGTGACCAGCGGCACGGCCACCGCGGTGGTCGTCGCCACGGGCGCCGCGACCGAGCTCGGCCGCATCTCCTCGATGCTCCACGAGGCGACCGAGATCGAGACGCCGCTCACGCGCTCGATGGCCAAGGTCGGCCGCGTGCTGACCGTCGCGATCGTCGCGGTCGCGCTGCTCATCGTCGGGGTCGCGCTGCTCCGGGGCTACCGGCCGGTCGACGCGATGCTCGCGGGCATCTCGCTCGCGGTCGCCGCGATCCCGGAGGGGCTGCCCGCGATCATCACCATCTCGCTCGCCATCGGCGTGCAGCGGATGGCGCGGCGCCGCGCGGTGATCCGGAAGCTGCCCGCGGTCGAGACGCTGGGCAGCACGGGCGTCATCTGCTCGGACAAGACCGGCACGCTGACGCGGAACGAGATGACGGTCCGGGCGCTGTGGACGCCCGCCGCCGGCGCGCAAGGGGAGGCGGCGCTCGAGCAGGCCGGAGCCGCGCTCGAGGTGACCGGCGTCGGCTACGCGCCCGAAGGCGAGCTCCGCCGCGACGGCGCGCCGGTCGGCGAGGTGCCCGAGGCGGTGCGCGCGCTGCTCCGCGCGGGGCTGCTCTGCAACGACGCCCGCATGACGCGCGAGGGGGACGCCTGCGGCATCGAGGGCGACCCGACCGAGGGCGCGCTCGTCGTCGCGGCCCAGAAGCTCGGCGTGGACGTCGAGGGGACGCGGCGGGAGCACCGCCGCGTCGATGTCGTCCCGTTCTCGTCGGAGCGGCAGCTCATGGCGACGCTCCACGAGGCCCCCGGCGGAGACCGGGTGATCTTCATGAAGGGGGCGCCCGAGGCGGTGCTCGGCCGCGCCGCGATCGGCGAGGCGGGGCGGGCCCAGGTGATGGCGCAGGTCGAGCAGATGGCGGCGCAGGGCATGCGCGTGCTCGCCGTGGCCTCGCGGCCGGCGGGCCGCGACGTGGCCTCGCTCGACGAGGAGCACCTCCCGGAGGGGTTCGAGCTCCTCGGCCTGGAGGGGATGATCGACCCGCCGCGGCCCGAGGCGATCGACGCGATCAAGGCGTGCCACGCGGCCGGGATCACCGTGAAGATGATCACGGGCGACCACCTGGCGACCGCGCGGGCGATAGGCGAGCAGCTCGGGCTCGTGCCGGACGGGGCGCGCGCGATGAACGGCACGGAGCTCTCGCGGCTCTCGGAGGGCGAGCTGCGCGCGGCGGCGACGTCCACGCACGTGTTCGCGCGCGTCGCGCCGGAGCACAAGCTCCGCCTGGTGAAGGCGCTGCAGGCCGAGGGGAAGGTCGTCGCGATGACCGGCGACGGCGTGAACGACGCGCCCGCGCTCAAGCAGGCGGACATCGGCGTGGCCATGGGGATCACGGGGACCGCGGTGTCGAAGGAGTCCGCCGACGTCGTGCTGACGGACGACAACTTCGCGAGCATCCGGGCGGCGGTCGAGGAGGGGCGCCGCGTCTATGACAACCTGGTCAAGGCGCTCGCGTTCGTGCTGCCGACGAACCTGGGCGAGGCGCTGATCCTGCTCGTGGCGGTGATGAGCTTCCCGATCGTCGGGGGCGCGCCGCTCATGCCGATCACGGCCGTCCAGATCCTCTGGGTCAACCTGGTCGCCACGGTGGCGCTCTCCCTGCCGCTCGCGTTCGAGGCGATGGAGAAGGACGTGATGAGCCGCCCGCCCCGGGATCCGGGCGAGCCGATCCTGAGCCGGTTCGTGCTCGTGCGTACGGCGATCGTCGCGGTCCTCATGACGGCCGGGGCGATCGGGCTGTTCTTTTACGAGTACTTCACGGAGGTGCGCGGCGGCGTCGTCTCGGAGATCGCCTACCGCGAGGCCCAGACCGCGGCGGTCACGACGGTCGTGCTGTTCCAGATCTTCTACGTGCTCAACTGCCGGTCGCTGCGCGATTCGATGCTGAAGATCGGGCTCTTCTCGAATCCCTGGGTCTACGTCGGGATCGGCGCGCTGCTCGCGCTGCAGCTCTGCTTCGTCTATGCGCCGTTCATGCACACGCTGTTCGGCTCGGCGCCGCTCTCGCTCGACGCGTGGGTGAAGTCGACGCTGGTGGCGATGTCGATCTTGCCGGTGATGAGCGTCGAGCGGTGGTGGCGCACACGCCGGGCGCGGCGCTCGGCGGATCGCGAGCGCAGGTCCGACGCGTCCGACGTGGGCGGCGTCGCGGGCGCGATGGCGAACCGCGGCGCGTAGGTGTCGTCATCGTAAGTCGTGACGATGACGATGACGATATCGAGCGCCGGCCGCGCCCGCGGCTCCGTCAAAACGCTGGTGCTGCGCCGAGTACCACGGCATCATCCTCGGTCGAGATGATCTACCTCGTCGCCGCGACGCGCCCGAACTTCATGAAGCTCGCCCCCATCTGCCGCGCCCTCAAGGCGCGCCGTCTACCGATGCGGCTGCTCCACACGGGGCAGCACTTCGACACGACGATGAGCGATGTGTTCTTCCGGGATCTCGGCCTGCCGACGCCGGATCACACGCTCAAGGCAGGCGGCGGCTCGCACGCCCAGCAGACGGCGGCGGTCCTCGTCGGCGCCGAGGCCGACATGATCGAGCACCGGCCCAAGGTGGTTGTCGTCGTCGGGGACGTCACCAGCACCCTCGCAGGCGCGCTCGCGGCGTCCAAGCTCGGACTTCCCGTCGTCCACGTGGAGTCCGGGCTGCGCTCGCGCGACTGGACGATGCCCGAGGAGATCAACCGCATCCTCACGGACCAGCTCTCCGATCTCCTGCTCACCCCCTCTCACGACGCCCACCCCAACCTGCTCGCGGAGGGCATCCCGCCCGAGCGAATCCGGTTCGTCGGCAACGTGATGATCGACTCGGTCCACTACGCCCTCAAGCGCCAGACGGACGCGCTCTCGCGCTTCGGGCTCGAGCCGAAGAAGTACGCGATCGCGACGCTCCACCGCCCGGCCAACGTCGACAGCGCCGAGCGGCTCGCCGAGACGCTCGACGCGCTCGAGGCGATCGCGCGGCGCCTGCCGACCGTGTTCCCCGTCCACCCGCGCACCGTCGCCCGCGCCGAGTCCTTCGGGCTGTCGGCGCGCCTCCGCGAGACGAAGGGGCTCCGGATCATGGAGCCGCTCGGATACGACGATTTCGTGACCGTGATGGGCAATGCGCTGCTCGTCGCCACCGACTCCGGCGGCATCCAGGAAGAGACGACCGCGCTCGGGATCCCGTGCCTCACGATGCGTCAGGGCACCGAGCGGCCCATCACCGTGACGCAGGGCACGAACATCGTCGTCGGGCTCGACGCCGCGCTCATCGCGCGCGAGGTCGACGCCATCCTCGACGGCCGCGCCAAGCGAGGCTCCGTGCCTGAGGGATGGGACGGCAAGACCGGCGAGCGCATCGCCGACGCGCTGGAAGCGTTCCTCGCGGGTGATCCGCCGCCCAAGACCGCTGGCCCGCGCGCCTGAGCTCACCGCCCATCCTCGCTCGCCGCGGTGCTGACGCGACTGACGCGACTGACGCGACTGACGCGACGCCGAGCGCAGGATGCACCACGCGCGCTCACCGCGCCGCCACATCGCTTCTTCCGTGGCCTACGTGGGAGTCGCGCCGGCCGCACGACCACACTCCTCACAACCCCCGACCAAACAGCGTTCCATGGCCCAGAGCGCTCTGGGTTGTGCTTGTTTATCGATGAACAGCCCCGGTATATAGTTGTATCGTGGCAAGAAATTTTCGACCTGGCGTGGAGTGGGCGGCTCGAGGGCGAGGTCAACGAGGTTTCTCGCTCGTCGAGGTGATGGTCGCGGGCGGGGTCGTGGCGATCCTGGCCGCCCTGGGGACCCAGGGGGTGTCGAAGTACCTCGTGCTCGCCAAATCGGCCGAGGCCAAGCAGACGGTCGGTGGCATCGCCAGGGCCGTCGTCGGTTCGGCCGAGCGTCTCCAGGCGATGTCGGGCACCGCGGCGGTCCAGCCGCTGTGCAGCGATGCGGTCACCGTGCCCAACGCGTTCTATCGTGTCCAGGGGAAGAAATATCAGCCCGATCCCAGCCCGGGTGTGGACTACAACACCGGGAGTCCGACCGTTGGCTGGAAGTGCCTTGCGTTCTCGGTCAGCCACCCTCAGTCGTACCAGTATCGATATCGACTCGGTGGATCTCCCATGCCTGTCTCCGTCAACCTTTTCCCGGAGGACGTGCCGGTGGAGCGCAGGTGGGCCGCCTATGCGCGAGGCGACCTCGACGGGGACAATACACACGCGTGGTTCGCGCTGGACGGCTACATGAAGGACGGGCAGGTGGTGTTCGCGAGCACGATCGGCACCATCGACCCGGACGAGTAGGCGGCGCCGCCATGGACACCGCAGCTCTCCACACGCTCTTCGGTGCCCTCTCGTCGCGCCGCGGCGGCGAGAGCACCGCCATCGAGCTCCCCGGCGCGGACCTCGCGGCCGCGCACCTGCGCTGCGCCGACCTCCAGGGCGCGAACCTCGCGGGCGCGCGCCTCGACGGGGCCAAGCTCACCGGCGCGAACCTCGGGGGGGCGCGGCTCGACGCCGCGTCGCTCGTCAACGCCGACCTCACCGGGGCCGACCTGCGCTGGGCCGATCTCTCGGGGGCGCTGCTCGGCGGGGCGCTGCTCGCGGCCGCGGATCTGCGCGGGGCCAAGCTCCCGCGCTCGCTCTCCTCGGCGGGCTCGCTCGTGGGCGCGCGCGTCGATCCGTCGGCGTGCGCGCGCTCCGGCTTCGAGGAGGAGGCCATCCTGGCGCTGGCGAGCGCGGGCGCGTCGTTCGACGACATCGCGTCGTTCCCTTCGCCGCTGCGCGACGCCCTCGCGAGCGCCGACGCGGTCCCCGAGAGCGCAGCGCGGAGCCGTCGCCCCGCGGCGCCGGACTCGCGGCGGATGGAGGCGGCGCCGGACTCGCGGCGGATGGAGGCGGCGCCGGACTCGCGGCAGATGGAGGCAGCGCCGGACTCGCGGCGGATGGAGGCGGCGTGGTCATCGCAACGGAGCTCGGCGCCACCCGAGTCTCAGCGGATACCCGAGTCGCAGCGGATGCCCCCCGCGACCGACGTTCCCCGCCAGGGCGTGGCGCGCCGCGCTGCCGGTGAGCGCGAGCCTCCGGCGGTCCGCCGCGCCGCCGTGTCCGGTGGCCCTCGGAGGGCGCCGGACGCGCCCCAGCTCGCGCGGTCGACCGAGCTGCGCCTCGCGCTCTCCGGCGGCGCATTGCTCCTCGTCCTCGCGGCCGCCGTCGCTCTGGCGAAGATCCCTCCACGCGGCCTCCTCCTGGCAGCGCACGCCGGCAGCGCGCTGGGCGCGGCGCTCTTGACCTTCGCGCTGCCTCTCGTCGGCGCCGAACGCAACGCCCCGCGCTCCCTGGGCGCCCGCCTCGTGCTCGCCGCGTTCGCCGCGACGCTCGTCTATGGCCTCGATCCGTCGCGCCTCGCGGTCTTCCGGCTGCGCGCCACGCTCGCCTCGGGCGACGCCGCGCAACGGTCCACCGCCGTACGCCTCCTCGCGCGGAGCGGTCACCGCAGCTTCGACGGGCTGGATCTGTCGGGACTCGATCTCTCCCGAGCCGATCTCAGCCAGAGCAGCTTCCGGAACGCGCGCCTCGCCGGGGCGGACCTCTCGGGCGCCGCGCTGATGGAGTCGACCTTCGGGACCGCCGATCTGACCGCTGCCAACCTCCGAGGTGCCGACCTCACCGGGACCGACGCCGAACAGGCGACCGGCTGGGAGCTCGCGGCGTGCGACGCGGCGACGGAGCTGCCCGGCGAAGGCGCGTGCCTGCTGGGACACCCGGTGCGGGCAAGTCAGCCCTCGGGCGACACCACCGCGCGCTCCGCGCACGAGGGCGCCGCGCCGGCGGGGGCGCTGTAGCGAGCGGCGCATCGGCGGTCGCGGGCCGGATCGCTCGAGAGGTCGGGCGCCGGACTGGCCAGACGTCTGGCGGTCCCTGGCCAGGCGTCTGGCCGCTCCGTCACCGCACCGACGTCAGCCCGGACGCCGCGCGGCCGCGTGGGTTGCGCGGGCCGCCGCCGCATCGTCGACCGCGAGCGCCTCCTCGGCGATGGTGGCGAGATCGGCGAACGAGGCGCCGGCGAGCGCGTCCTCCACCGCGTCGAACGCGGAGGCGCACATGCTGAGGCGCGTGATCCCGAGCCCGACGAGGAGCGGCGCGACGCCGGGATCGCCGGCGGCCTCGCCGCACACCGAGACCGGCCGCTTCGCGGCGTGCCCCGCCTCCACCACCGCACGCACGAGCCGCAGCACGGCCGGGTGCGCCGGATCCGCGAGCGCGTGCAGCCGCGGGTGACCACGCTCGGCCGCCAGCGTGTGCTGCGTCAGATCGTTGGTCCCGATGCTGAAGAAGTCGGCCTGGCGCGCGAGGCGCTCCGCCATGAGCGCCGCCGACGGCACCTCGACCATGATGCCCGTGGCCACGGGCCAGCGGTGCGCCGCGCCCGTCGCCGCGAGCGCCTCGTGCGCGCGCTCCAGCGCGGCGCGCACGGCGCTCACCTCCGCGGCTGTCGAGACCATCGGGATCAGCACCCGGATGTCATGGCCGCGCCCCGCGACCAGGATCGCGCGGAGCTGCGCCTCGAGCAGCGCCGGCCGCGCGAGCGAGAGGCGGACGCCGCGGACGCCCAGGCTGGGGTTCGCCTCGGCGTCGAGCTCGAGGTACGGCAGCGCCTTGTCCCCGCCGGCGTCGAGCGTGCGAACCACGATCGGAGCGCCGGCGAACGCCGCGAAGATCTCCGCGAGCAGCTCCGCCTGCTCGTCCTCGCCAGGCTCGTCCACGCGGTCCAGGAACAGCATCTCGGTGCGCAGGAGCCCGATCCCGAGGGCGCCAGCCTCGCGCGCGGCGCGCGCATCCGACGGGCCAGCCACGTTCGCCCAGAGCTCGACCTCGCGGCCGCAGGCGAGGCGCACCCGGCCGTCCCGGGCGCCTGGCGGCCGCCGTGACGCGCGGAGGGCCGCCTGCCGCCGCTGGAGCTCGATCGTGGTCTCGGGATCCGGGTCGAGCCACACCTCGCCGGTCGCGCCGTCGAGGCCGGCGCGCGCGCCGCCCGCGTCCGGCACCAGCGCCGCGGCCCCGGCGACCGCGGGGATGCCGGCGCTCCGCAGCAGGATGGCCGCGTGCGAGGTGGGACCGCCGCGCCGGTCGATGACGCCGAGCACCCGCCCCGGTTCGAGCCGCGCGGCCTCCGACGGCGTGAGGTCCTCGGCCACGACGACGGCCGGCGGCCCGTCGGGCAGCACCGCCGCGGCGCCGCCGAGCAGGGCGCGCACCACGGCGTCGCCCACGTCGTGAACGTCGGCCTCGCGCGCCCGCAGGTACGGGTCGTCGAGCTGCCGGTAGATCGCGGCCGCGGCGTCGATCGCCTGGCGGAACGCCCAGGCGGCGTTGCAGCGCTCCCGCTCGATGCGGGAGATCGCCTCGTCGACGAGCGCCGGGTCGCAGAGCAGCGCCTGATGGGCGTCGAGGATGTCGGTGCCGCGCAGCGCGCTGCCGAGGTCCTGCGCTGCCAGATCGAGCGCCCGCCGCAGCCGCTCGGCCTCGGCCGCAGGATCGTCGACCGTGGTCTCGGGGACCTGCGGGATCGACCGCACCAGCCGGACCATGGGGCCGAGCGCGACGCCGGGCGCGACAGGGATCGCGTGGCACGAGGCGGGGGGCGCCGCAGGCGCGGCCGGTGGCGCGTCGCGCTGCAGGAGCGCAGCGAGCGCCTCGACCGCATCGACCGCCTGCCGCCCGGTCGCGCGCAAGCGCAGCACGTCTCCCCGGCGCGCCCCGAGGGAGGCGAGCGCGATCAGGCTCGAGGCCGGCACCGGACCGCGCGCGGCCGTCACGTTCTCCAGGGTGATCGCCGCGTCGAAGGCCACCGCGCGCGTGATGAGCCGCGCGGCAGGGCGGGCGTGCAGGCCGCCCGGATCGGCGATCGCGAGCTCGACCGTCGCGGCCGGCGCGCCCGCATCGGTCGCGGCCACCGCCGCCGCGGCGGCCGCATCGGTCGCGGCCACCACCGCCGGCGCGGGGCGCTCCGCCTCGCCGAGCTGCTCGGCCTTCGGAACGAGCGCCTGCCGCGCCTCCGCGGTGACCTGATCGAGCGTGCCGCCCGCCGCAGCCCGCACGGCGGCCGCGACCGCCCCTTCCACGATCGGCCCGCCGGTGAGGCGCGTGCGCGCGGCGATGGCCGGATCGATGAGCTCGAGCGCCATCTCGGCGCTCAGGATCGCGCCGCCGATGTCCATCAGCACGACGGCGCCGGCCGGCCCGCAGACGCGCTCGATCGCCGCGGCGATCGCGGTCGCGTCGGTGCCGAGCTCCGCGCCGCCGTCGCCCGCGCCCGCCGCGCACGCGATGGCGACCGCCTCGCCGGTCATCTGGCGGGCCAGCGCCTCGGTGGCCTCGGCGAGCACGCGGCTGTGCGAGACCAGGACGAGCCCGACGCGGCCCGCCGCCCCGCTCATACGCCTGCCGTCGCGGCCAGGCTCCGCAGCAAGAGCGAACACGACGTGGCGCCGGGGTCCTGGTGCCCAGCGCTGCGCTCACCGAGGTAGCTCGCCCGGCCCTTGCGAGCGATGAGCGGCACGGTCGCAAGCGCGCCGGCCTGCGCCGCCTCGGCGGCGCGAGCGAGCCCGTCCATGAGCGGGGAGCGCGCCGGGTCGCCCGTGGGCGCCGGCGCGCTCAGCGCGGCCTTGAGCGCGTCGACCGCGGGGGAGAGCGCGTCGACCATCGTCTTGTCGCCGGGCGACGCCTTGCCTCGCCGCTTCACGCCGTCGAGGCCCGCCTCGAGGCACCCGGCCAGGGCCGCGAGGTCCAGCGCCGCCGCGCCGGTCGCCCGCTGGCCCGCGTCGCGGAACAGCGTGCCGTAGAGCGGGCCGCTCGCCCCGCCGACGGTCGACAGCAAGATCATCCCGACGCCCTTCAGCAGCGCGCCGACGTCGCCGTGATCGAGGCCGCCGAGCCGGGCGCGCACCGCCGTGAAGCCGCGCGCCATGTTGACGCCGTGGTCGCTGTCGCCGATCGCCGCGTCGAGCTCGGTCAGGAGGACCTTCTCGCGCTCCATGACGTCGGCCGCGCGCTCGATCCACGCCGCGATGTGCGCGCCGTTCAAGGCGTCCATGGCTCAGGTCCCCCAGCGCAGCGCCGGCGTGTGCACCGGCGCGTCCCACCAGCGGAGCATCTCGTCGTCGAGCTTGAGCAGGGTCGCCGACGCGCCGGCCATCTCGAGCGACGTGATGTACGACCCCACGAGGCTGCGAGCGACCTTGAGGCCGCGGCCCTGCGCGATCGCGCGCGCCTTGCGGTACACGACGTAGAGCTCGAGGAGCGGCGTCCCGCCCATGCCGTTGACGAACAGCAGCACGTCGTCGCCCGGCTCGAACGGCAGGTCGTCGAGGATCGGCTGCATCAGGATCTCGGCCACCCGGTCGGCCGGCTCCAGCATGGCCCGCCGCCGGCCGGGCTCGCCGTGGATGCCGATGCCGACCTCCATCTCGCCCGGGCCGAGCTCGAACGACGGCTTGCCGGCGTGTGGCACCGTGCAGGCGGAGAGCGCGACCCCCATGCTGCGGCCGCGCGCGTTGACCCGTCGGCCGAGCGCCGCCACCTCCTCGAGCGGGCGGCCCGCCTCGGCGGCGCCGCCGCAGATCTTCTCGACGAGGACGGTCGTCCCCACGCCGCGCCGTCCGGCCGTGTACAGGCTGTCCTCGACCGCCACGTCGTCGTTCACGAGCACGCCTTCCACCGGGATTCCCGCCTCGCGCGCGAGCTCGGCGGCCATCTCGAAGTTCATCACGTCACCGGTGTAGTTCTTGATGATGTGGAGCACGCCGGCGTCGCCGTCGACTGCCCGCGTCGCTTCGAAGATCTGGTCGGGCGTCGGGCTCGTGAACACGGCGCCGGGGCAGGCGGCGTCGAGCATGCCGCGCCCGACGAACCCGGCGTGCAGCGGCTCGTGCCCGCTGCCGCCGCCGGAGAGGAGCGCGACCTTGCCCTTGCCCTTCGCCTCCGCGCGCGTGACGAAGCGCGGCGCGGCGTTCACCCGGAGGAGCTCGGCGTGCGCGAGCGCCATCCCCTCGAGCGCCTCATCGACGAGATCGTCCGGCGCATTGATGAGCTTCTTCATCCGGCCTCCGCTCCGTACCCGTTCGGCCCGCGCGCAGGATATCCCCATGCCATTGCCCGCCGCGAGAGGAGATCTTCTGACCGCGCCGTCCTATGATGAGGTCGCCGTGGATCGAATCGCCCCCACGCTCCGCCCCCCTGGCCGCCCGGCGGGCTTCCAGCGCTGGAGAGAGCTGCTCTTCCTGCACTGGGAGACGCCGATCGCCGCGCTGCGCGCCGTCGTGCCGCCTGCGCTCGAACTCGACACCTTCGAGGGCAGGGCCTACGTCGGCGTCGTCGCCTTCACCATGCGCGACGTCAGCCCCTGGTGGTCGCCGAGCGTGCCCGGGATCTCGAACTTCCACGAGCTCAACGTCCGCACCTACGTTCACCACGAGGGGCGAGCGCCGGGCGTCTGGTTCTTCAGCCTGGACGCGGCCAAGGCGATCGCGGTCGTTGCGGCCCGGGTCGGCTGGCACCTGCCCTATCACCACGCCTCGATGGATCTCGACTCGAGGGACGGGGAGGTCCGTTACCGCAGCGAGCGGCGCTGGCCGGGCCCCGTGCCTGCGCGCTTCGAGGCGCGCTATCGCGTCGGCGCGGCGATCGACGGCGGCGCCGCGGCGCCGGGGACCTTCGAGCACTTCCTGGCCGAGCGTTACCTGCTGTTCGCCGCGAGCGGCGGCGCGCTCAAGATCGGGCAGGTGCACCACGCGCCCTATCCGCTCCACCGGGCCGAGGTGACCCACGTCGAGGAGAGCGTCGTCGCCGCGGCCGGCCTGCCCGCCCCGGCGGGGGCGCCGCACGTGCTCTATAGCCCGGGCGTGGACGTCGACGTCTATGCGCTGACGCCCGCCGCGCCGCGCGGGTGACGCCGCCGCGCCGCGGCCGCGCGGTGATCCGATCGCGCTCCCGCGCCGCGATGCCCTGGGGAGCCCGGGAGCCAGCGCGCCGCGGGCACGGCCGCGCCTGCGCCCGCGGGTCAATGCCTCGTGAGCCAGTGGATGACCTGGGACTCGAGGCCCGGCGCCGCCCCGAACCCGAGGCTCAGCGTCCGCGGGAAGCCCACGTGCCCGCCGTGCCGGAGCCACTGCACGTCGAGCAGCGGCGAGCGCGGGTGGGCATCGATCGCCGGCCGCACCGTGTCGAGCGGCACCATCGGGTCGGCCTCCGCCGCGACGATCAGCGACGGGACGGCGATGTCGCGGAGGCGCGGGGCGGCGCTCTCGCTCGTGTAGTAGGCCTCCGCGCTCTGGTAGCCGAAGCGTCGCGTCATGATGCGCCGGTCCCATTCGCGGATCGTGCGAATGGCGAGCGCCTCGTCGAGGGGCACGGGCACGGCGCGGCGCGAGGCGACGGCGGTGTACATCTCCTTCAGCCCGGCCATCACGTGCCTGCGGTAAACCCACCGTTCGGGCTGATCGATGGCGGCGACGGCTCGCTCCAGGTCGAGCGGCGGGCAGACGGCCGCCACGGCGGAGACGCGCCCGTCGAGCGAGCCCGACGCCGCGTAACGGAGGGCGATATGCCCGCCCAGCGAGTAGCCGAGGACGAGCACGCGCTCGTACCGGTCGAGCTCGGGGGAGGTGATGGCGGCGTGGAGATCGGAGAACAGGCCAGCGTGGTAGATGTCGTCTCCGTCGCCCCCGGCGCCGCGCAGGTTGATGCGCAGGCAGGCGAGCCCCGCGCGCTCGGCCCTCAGGGCGGCCTCGACCACATAATAACTCTCGCTCGTACCGCCGAGCCCGTGGACGACGACGAGGATCGAGCCCGCGTCTTCTCGGTGGCGGATCCTGCCGAGCAACCGGACGGGCCCGGCAGGAGTCTCATCGACGTGGACCGAGAAGGGGGAAGACGGAGCGAGCCGCGGGGCGTGAATCTGATGCTTGAGCCAGGGAGCGACCGTCCAGAAGTGGCCGTGGAGGATGCGCTGCATCATCCCGTTCGTAACACGGGCGACGCAGCGTTTCTATTTCACCCGCTCTCTCAGCGACACACGACCTCCGGCGAGCCGCTGCAATCGTTCCGGCACACGTCGCAGTGGGCGCACTGGAGCATCGCGTCGTAGAGGGCCGCGCTGGCCGGGTCTGCCGTCCTGCAGGCCTCCTTGCAGGCGGCCGTGTCGCACGTACGGAAGCAGCTCACGTACTCCATGCACGGGATGCTCTCCGTGCACGCCGAGAGCTCGTCGGCGCAGCTGGTCTCGAGCGCGCACCGGGTGCACCCCGAGCTGCCGTCGCCGCAGGTGCCCGAGCCGTCGCATACCGGCGGCGGGACGGCCCGCTTCACGTTGAGCGTGAACGCGCCGTCGCTGGTGTCGGTGGAGCCGTCCACCACGACCACGACGGTCTGACCCGCCGCGAGCGTCACCGTGACCTCCGACTGCTCGACGTCCGTGTCGTCGTTGCACGCGAGCTGAGCCCCCCCGCAGGTCGCGTCGTGCACGTGGAGCATCGTGTCGAACGCCGATCCGAACGTATCGAAGGTGTAGTCGCCGGCGACCGGCGCCGTGAACGCGTATCCCGCGTCGGGGCTGCTCGATTGGCGGCAGGCCGTCGTCACGGTCGGCCGCACGCTGTTGGGCCGGCCGATCGTGCTGCCGGTGATCGTCTGCGGCACCGACGAGGCGAGGGTCCCCGCCGGGCAGCTCGGCGCGCTCGCCCGCGTCACGCTCAGCTCGAAGGTGCCCGCCTGGCCCTCCGCGCCGTCGACCACGATGTAGACGGTCTGGCCCATGGCCAGATCGGCCGTGATGACCGCGCTCGGGTCGGCGCTGCACGCGAGCTCGGAGCAGCCCGTCGCGTCGAGGAGGGCGAGGACGACGCTGTAGCCGGAGTTCGTGCTGTCGAACGAGTAGACGCCCGCGGTCGCGGCGGTGAACGAGTAGATGCGCTCGCCCGAGCTCGCGGCGGAGCACGTCGGGGAATAGGTGTTCGCCTGGCCCGCGGTCGTGCCGTTCACGATCTGCGGCACGGCGCTGCCGAGATCGTTGCCCGGGCTCACCGTGCACGCGCACGCCCCGGCCTGGCAGACCTGCGTGTCGTTGCACGCGGCGCCGCACTCGCCGCAGTGATCGGCGTTGGTCTGGAGGTCGACGCAGACATCGACGCCGTCGCAGGCCGTGAGCCCGGAGCCGCAGCCGTCCTGGCATTCGCCGGAGACGCACGTCTGGTCGTCGGTGCACGCGGTGCCGCACTCGCCGCAATGCCCGGCGTCGTTCTGGAGGTTGACGCAGGCGCCGTTGCAGTCGGTGAGCCCCTCCGAGCACTCGCCGTCCTGGCACTCGCCGGACTCGCAGGTCTGGCCGTCCGTGCACGCGGCGCCGCACTCGCCGCAGTTGCTCGGATCGGACGCGACGTCGACGCACGTGCCGCCGCAGTCGGTGCGCCCCGCGGCGCAGCCGCCCTGGTCCTGGCACTCGCCGGCCTCGCAGGTCTGCCCCGCCTCGCAGGCGTTGTCACAGCGGCCGCAGTTCGCCTCGTCGCTCTGGGTGTCGACGCAGCTGTCGCCGCACGCCGCGAGGCCGTCGTCGCACGCGGCCACGGCCACACACTCGCCGTCGCGGCAGGTCTGATCGCTGCCGCACGCCACGCCGCACGCGCCGCAGTGGCTCGTGCTCGTGCCCGTGTTGATACAGATGCCGTCGCACTCCGTCTCCGGCGCGACGCACGCGCTCGTGCTGGGGCCGCCGTCCGAGCACGATGCCACGGAGGCGAGCGCCGCCGCAGCGAGCCAGAGCAGGGTATACGTCGGCGCGAGCCTGAAGCGCGATTTGAGCTTTTCCATGAACCTTCCCTCGGCAGAGTCGCCGACGACGGGGGTCGTAACGCGGAGCTACCGGGAGGATACGACGATGGCCTTCCAGGATGTCAATGCTTGCAGCCTGAATCCCGCGCGCAGAGCGTCGATCGTCGTCTGCGCCGGCGCGTGCGCGCGCCGTTTTGCCACCGTCGCACACCTTGACCACAGGGTGCGCTGCTCGGGCTGGCCTAGGCGTGCGTGGCCAGGCCAGCCCGCGCCCGCGCTCTCCGGAGGGGCGGGAGGCAGCGCGGATTGTCCTGGCGCGGGAGGCGGTCTACGGATGGATGGCGCGCGCGAGGGCCTGCCATGACGCAAACCGCTCCGAGCACCGACCGATTCCCCCCTCAGATCAAGTACATCATCGGAAACGAGGGGTGCGAGCGCTTCAGCTTCTACGGGATGAAGAACATCCTAACGTTCTTCATGATCAACATCATGTTGATCCACGAGCATGTGGCCAAGGCCAATTACCACCTGTTCGTGAGCGCCTGTTATTTCTTCCCGCTCCTCGGGGGATTCCTGTCCGACCGCTTCCTCGGGAAATATCGGACGATCCTCTGGCTCTCGCTCGTCTATTGCGCGGGGCACGCGTGCCTCGCGGTCTTCGAGAGCCGTCCGGCCGGCTTCTACGCGGGGCTCGCGCTCATCGCCCTCGGCTCGGGCGGCATCAAGCCCTGCGTCTCGGCGCACGTCGGTGACCAGTTCTCCGAGGAGAACAAGCACCTCGTCAAGAGCGTGTTCGCCCTCTTCTACTGGATCATCAACTTCGGCTCGTTCTTCGCGTCGGCGCTGATCCCGAAGACGCTGGAGTGGTGGGGGCCGAGGGTGGCGTTCGGGATCCCGGGCGCGCTCATGTTCATCGCGACGCTCGTGTTCTGGATAGGGCGCGACCGGTATGTGCACGTGCCGCCGACCGGCAAGAACCCCCACTCGTTCCTTCGCGTCCTCTGGGACGCTGTCCGGGTGGGGCGCGACGCGCGTGGCAGCGCCGCGCGCGGGCACTTCCTCGACGCCGCGCGCGGCAGGCACCCGGAGGGCGCGATCGACGGCGCCAAGGCCGTCCTGCGGGTGGTGACGATCTTCGCCCCTATCCCGGTGTTCTGGGCGCTGTTCGACCAGAAGGGGTCGACCTGGATCGTCCAGGCGACCCGCATGGATCTCGAGGTCCTCGGCCACAAGCTCGCTCCGTCGCAGCTCATGGCGCTGAACCCGCTCCTCGTGATGCTGATCATCCCCTTCAACACGATGATCCTCTACCCCGCCCTCGAGCGGCGCGGCGTCCGCCTCGCGGCGCTCGGCCGCATGACGGCCGGCATGGCGATCGCGGGGCTCTCGTTCGTGGCGGTCGCCGCCATCGAGCTCGCCATGACCTCGGGTGAGCGCCCGAGCGTGCTCTGGCAGGCCGGGCCGTACCTGCTCATCACGTTCGCCGAGGTGCTGGTGTCCACCACGGGCCTCGAGTTCGCCTACTCCCAGGCGCCGCGGGAGATGAAGAGCACCCTCATGAGCTTCTGGAACCTCACCGTGACGGTCGGCAACCTGATCACCGCCGGCGTGGCGGCGCTCAACGTGTTCACGGGCGCGCTCCAATACCTCTTCTTCGCGGCGCTCATCCTGATCGCGGCCGTCGTCTTCGGCCTCCTCGCCCGGCGCTACGTGGTGGTCGACTACTTCCAGCGGACGCCCCCGGGCGCGTCCGTCCCTGCGTCCTGACGCGTCGCGCCGGTTCAGCCCTCGCCGCGCCGCTCCTCGTCCTCGGGCTCGCTCGCATGCGCGGGCGGGATGCGGACCCGCACCGTACGGATCTGCCGCGGGCTCGCGTCGACGATGTGGAGCTCCGCCCCGTCCGGGGTCGTCACGACGTCGCCGGGCGCGGGGATGCGCCGGGCGAGCCCCAGGCAGAGCCCCGCGACCGTCGACCAGCGGACGTCGTCCGGCAGCGCGATCGCGAGCTGTCGGCTGACCTCGTGGACCGGCATGTCGCCGGGCACGAGCGCCGACCCGTCCGGCTCGCGCCGGATCGTCTCTGCGTGGGGCGGGTGCGCCTCGTTCTCGGCGAAGATCTCGCCGACGAGCTCCTCGACGAGGTCCTCCATCGTGATGATGCCGATCATGCCGCCCTGCTCGTCCACGACGACGGCGAGCTGGAGCCGGCGCCGCTTCAGCTCGGCGAGGAGATCGACGGCCGGCATCGACCCGACAACGAAGTACGCCGGGCGCAGGATGCTCTCCAGCGAGAACTGCCCGTCGCCCCACAGGAGCGCGAGCACCTCCGGCATCGTGACGTAGCCGATCACGTTGTCGTTCGACCCCTCGTAGACCGGCATCCGCGTGTGGCCGTGCTCCAGCACGGCGCGCTGCACCTCCGGGGCGGCCGCGTCGCGCGGGAGCGCCACGACGCGGCCGCGGGGGAGCATCACCTGGAGCGCGGTGAGCCAGGCGAAATCGATGGCGCGGGACGCGATCTCGCCGGCGCGCTTGTCGACCGAGCCCGCCTCGGCGGCCTCGTCGACGATCTGCTGGATCTCCTCGGGGGAGAGGCGCGCCTCGACGAAGTTCGTGCGGTCGCCGAAGAGCCTCAGCACCAGGTTGGAGCTGGCGGTGAGCAGCCAGACGAGCGGGCGGGCGAGCGACGAGAGCCCGCGGAGCGGCGGGCCGACGAGCATCGCGTACCGCTCGGAGGCGCGGAGCGCGAGCGACTTCGGGACGAGCTCGCCGAGGACGAGCGACAGGAAGGAGACGAGCGCGACCACCGCGGCGAACGCGAGCTCGTCCGCCGCGTCCCCGACCCACGGCACCGCGCGGAGGACCGGCGCGAGGTCCTTCGCGAGGGTCGACCCGCCGAAGGCGCTCGCGGTCGCGCCGACGACGGTGATGCCGATCTGCACGGTGGCGAGGAAGCGCTCCGGGTTGCTCCGCAAGCGCTTCACCGCCCACGCCCGGCGGCTCCCCGACTGGACGAGCTGGTCGAGCCGCGTCTTGCGGACGGTGACGATCGCGATCTCGGCGCCCGAGAAGACGCCGTTCACGAGCACGAGGGCCAGGATGATGAGGATTTCCGAGAGAATGGCGGCTCCCTCCGCGGCGTTCCCGGGCGCAGGCATAGCGTGTCGCTCGCCCGGACGGCAAAGGCGCCGGGCCCGCGGCGCACGAAACCCAGGCGGCCGTGGCTGCAGCGTGCCGCGGGCCGTGAATTGCGCTCGTGATGAAATTTTCTGAAGGGATCCGCCAGGCGCGGCGGGTCGGCGCGTCGCCAGGCGCGGCGGCCGCCGCGCCGTCACGCACGGCGGCGGGCGCTGCGCGGAAAACTCACGCGGCCTTGCTGGCTCGCCGGTCCCGCACCGCCTGCGCGAGCAGCTCGAGCACCGGAACGGTGTCGTTCCAGCCGAGGCAGGCGTCGGTGATGCTCTGGCCGTAGGTGGGGAGCTTGCCCGGCGCGAGATCCTGCCGGCCTCCCACGAGGTGGCTCTCGATCATCACGCCGAGGATGTCCCGCGAGCCCGAGCGCAGCTGGTCGGCCAGGCTCTCGGCCGCGATCCTCTGGCGCGCCGGATCCTTCTGGCTGTTGCCGTGGCTGCAGTCGACCATCAGCCGGCGCGGCAGGCCCGCCTTGGTCAGGCGATCGGCCGCCTCGCGGACGTGCTCGGCCGCGTAGTTGGGCCCGCGCTGCGAGCCGCGCAGGATCACGTGACACGACGCGTTGCCGCGCGTCGCCACGATCGCCGAGATCCCCTGCTTCGTCACGGAAAGGAAATGGTGCGCCTCGCGCGCGGCCCGCACGGCGTCGACCGCGATCTGGACGTCGCCCTCGGTGCTGTTCTTGAAGCCCACGGGGCACGAGAGCCCGGAGGCGAGCTCGCGGTGGATCTGGCTCTCGGTCGTGCGCGCGCCGATCGCGCCCCAGGAGATGAAATCGGCGATGAACTGCGGCGAGATCGTGTCCAGGAACTCGGTCGCGCTCGCGAGGCCGAGCTCGGCGATGTCGCGGAGCAGCCCGCGGGCGACGCGGAGCCCCTTGTTGATCGAGAAGCTCCCGTCGAGGTCGGGATCGTTGATCAGCCCCTTCCAGCCGACCGTGGTGCGCGGCTTCTCGAAGTACACGCGCATGATCACGAGCAGATCATCGCTCAGCCGGTCGCGCGCCTCCCGGAGCTGCGCGGCGTACTCCAGGGCGGCCTTGGGGTCGTGGATGGAGCAGGGGCCCACCACCACGATGATCCGGTCGTCGTCGCCCGAGATCACGCGCTCGGCGGCCTTGCGCGTGAAGGCCACGGTCTCGGAGGCCGCGGGGCTGACGGGGATCTCTTCGATAAGGATCGCGGGGGGGATCAAGGGCCTGAGCCCTGCAATACGAAGGTCGTCGGTCGAGTAGTACATCGTTGAGGCTCCAGCATAGCGCGACGACATACGCCCCGACTACCCGCGCGTGGGCCGGAGGCGCTTTCTGGTCGTTGTACGGCGCCCCGTACTCCCGTTTCCGTACGCCTTGCGATCGGCCTGAAGATTTGTCTCGCAGGCGCGGGCGGGCTATCGGGCCATGGGGGGCCGTCGGATCCGGGCTCACGCTGGCGTTCGCGCGCGCGCTGGCCCGACCGCGCTGGCGGCCTCCGCCGGTCATATGCGCGCTGGCGAGTGCGCCCGCTCCCCGCCCGGTCGCCGCAGGAACGGGGCGCCCTTCGGCTGCGTGCGGCAGGGCGCCGCCGGCCGCTTCGTGCCCGCCGTGGTCGAGCGGGCGGGTCGCTCTACCAGCGCCGTCCGGCGTGGGGTGTTCGCCGAGCGTGTGGCGCTCGCCGAGCGCGCCGCCTCGGTGACGTCGCTCGCCGTCGGTCGCGGCGGTCGTTGCTGCCTGCGCTCTGCGCGGGGCTCCTCGAGCAGCGCGCGCAGGGACGCGAGCGCGCGCGTGCGCCACTTGTACGCCGTCGACAGCGGGATCCCGTGTTGTTCGGCGACCGTCGCCATCGGCACGCCTTCGATGTCGTGCGCGATGAGGATCTGCTGCTCCTCGGCCTGCAGCGACCTGAGCCGCGAGAGGATGAGGGAGCGCGTCTGCTCTGCGTCGATCTGCTCCTCGGCGTTCGGGCGCTCGTCGGCGACGCGGCGCGGGGCGTGGCCGGAGGACAGCTCTTCGCGCCGGTGGTGCGCGCGGTCGCGGTAGTGGGCGGCCACGTGGACCGTGATCCTGTTGAGCCACCGCTCCGGTCGCGCGCGGAGCGGGTCGTACGATGGGAAGCTCTGGTATCCGGCGAGGAACACATCCTGGAGAATGTCTCGCCGATCGCGGCGTGGGACCCCGAGCCGCCTAAGCCAATTCCATACGGAGTCGTAGGTCTTCCCCCGAAAGAGCCGGACGAAGGCCCGCTGTCTATCCAGCGGCATCGACGGTGCGAGAGTGCGATGCGGTTGTCCCATGCTCGCTTAGTTAGGAGGAGCTGATCTCCCATCTCAAAAAAAAGCCACCGGCTCTGAAAATTGATCTTCTGTGCGCGCGCGATCCCCCGCAACTCACCCCCAAGCGCCGCGGACGGGAGAGCAGTAGTCGTCGGCGGTTGGGATGGGTCGTGTCCTGTACAGGAGAGCAGCACTGAAGTCGTGCCTTGCCATCCGAGCAGTGCTCTACAGCGGTTTCCGCCCACCTCAGCTACATGCCAAGTAGAGCGGCGGTCTCCCGCACAGGAGACGGGCCCAGATCGGCGTTTTCGGCGCGCAAGCGCACTCCGGTGCGCTGAGCACCGAAAACGTCGAGGTGGGCCCGTATCCGAAGCGGGTGACCGTCGCTCTAGAGCAGCGGGCGTGGCCCGGCGGCAGCCGTCCTGGCGCGTAGCGCGCGTAGCGCAGCGTTCCTCTCGGCGGTGAGGCGGCCAGCTGGGAACCTCATCCGGTGCTCGATCAGGCGGCGCTTCGCCTCCGCATAGTGACCGCGCGACAACGCCGTGATCGCGCCGTCGATGAGGGTGCGCTCCGCGGCGATCTCCTGATCGTTCGACGCCCCAGACGGTCCCGCGTGGGGCAAGGTAGCTCCGCCCGCCGTACGGGGCGCGCCCTTCTGCGCGCGCAGCGCCGCGCTGGTCGCTCGCGAGCTCCCGGCGCCGGCGATCCGGCCGCCCTGCGGAGCGTCCGCCGCTGCAGCTGCGCCGGGCGGCGGCGGCAGCGCGGCCGGGGACGGCGGCGGCAGCGCAGCCGGGGACGGCGGCGGCAGCGCAGCCGGGGACGGCGGCGGCAGCGCAGCCGGGGAAGGCAGCGATAGCGTGGCCGGGGACGGCGGCGGCAGCGCGGGCGGGGGCGTCCGGATGACCGCCATGGCGAGCCCGGTTGCGGCGCGCGCTCCGGCGGCGGCCGGCGTCGAGGCGGCGCGCAGCGCGCCTAGCGTGAGCGCGATGACGGCGGCGGCGCTCGCAAGCGGGACTGCGATGCTCGCTGCGATATGGAGCGAGCCTGCCCGCGTCGGCGCGCTGCCCTCGATCGGGAGCTTGCATGACCACGGAGAGAACACCCGGCGAACGCTGCGGTACAGCCTCGTGAGCCACGTTGGCGCGCCCTCGCCTCCCGTGCGCGCCTCCTGGACGAGCGCGCCGGCGCTGAAGGGGATGAGCGCGAGCCCGCGGCCGCGCTGCCGCGCCTGCCAGCGACGCATCGCCGCCTCGATGTCGACCCAGGCGAGCCGGTGCCGGCTCCACGCGGTGCTCAGGGGGATCGACAGCTGCTGGGCGATCTCGGACATGTCGATTTCCTCGAGCTCATGGGCGACGAACACGCAGCGGCGCTCCATGGGCATCTCCTGGAGCAGCTTGTCGAGCACGCAGCGCCGGTCCCTCGCGATGGCGTGCTGCTCGGAGTCGGGGGTGACGTCAGGCAGCGCCGCGAGATCGTCGAACGGCCGGAGGCGCTCGTGGCGGCGGTGAGCCCGCCGGAAATGATTCGACGCCTGGTGGGTCGCGATGCCCATGAGCCACGACCGCACGGTGCCCCGGCTGGGATCGAACCGCGGCAGCGCACGGTAGGCGCCGGCGAGGACCTCCTGGGCGACGTCCTCGATGTCCTGCGCGCGAACCCCGAGGCGGGCGAGGTAGCGGGCGATGAACGAGAAGTGCTCGTCGGCGATCTCCGCCATGCGGGCGTGGGAAGGCTCTGCGGATGTGTTCTTGCGTGACTGTGACCCCATCTCTGTTCCCCCCTCGAGCGTGGCGACGGCGTCGTCGCGAAGCTTGTCAATGCGCTGCCTCGGCACCCCGAGGGAGGGCAGCGCGACGCGCGGGCGCCTCGCTCCGCGGATCGAGATTCACGTCCAGACGGAGGCCCACGAGCCCGCCGTAGGCGGGCGGGGTCCAGAGCACACCTTCCTGGCTCTCGACGCGGAACTCCGAGAGGCGCAGCACGATGTCGCCATAGAACTGGATGGCGAGCCGATCGGAGATCGGCATCTCGATGCCGGCGCGCGGCCCTGTGGCGAGCCAGAGCGACGAGGTGTCGATGATCCTGGCGTCGGTGCTGGAGGTGGTCACGACCCCGACCGACGCGACGGCACAAGCGAAGAGGTGACGGCGCTGCGAACACGGCATCACGTTCGCCGCCGCGAGCCAGGTCGAGATGCTCGTCGCCTCGTCGAGCTGAATCGTGACCGGCAATTGAACGTGGCCTTCCATGCCGAGGGTGAAGGATGGATAGCGGAGCGCGACATGGAGCGCCGTCCCGGCGGTCGTCTCCTGCAGGGTTCCGAACACCGCGGACCCCGCAAGGCCGATCCTGACGTCGGGCCACGCCCGCCGCGCGGGCGCGGCGGCAGCGGCGTCGGGCGGGGGCGGGGCAGGGGAGGGCGGCGGTGGGGGCGGGGCGGGGGGCACGTGGAGGCTCGGATCGAGCGCGACGCGGAGCGAGAGCGCCATGTTCATGACAAGCTCTTTGCAGTCGTCGTGATAGACGACCAGGTGCCGAGACCATGCGATGGACCCATCCGCGTCGTAGAGATCCATGGTGGCGTGTATCTCCCTCCCTGGACCGCGGAAGACAAGGGCCTTGGCCTGCGCGGCCGCCTCGGGCTCCACCGGGTCATAGCCGAGCTGCCTGGCCATCTCCTCGCGCAGGAGCGCCTCGCCCGGGCAGCGCTCGGCCCCTGGCGCGCGCCGGTACTCGAGCTGCACTGCGGCGCGGGGCGGCGCGGCGCCGGCGCGCCAGGGCCACAGCAGGGCCGCGGCCGCAGCGACGAGCCACCACGGCGCTCGGACGCTAGCTCCGCTCGCCCGAAGTCCGGCCAGGGATTGCCGACGCGCGGAGCTGGGTCGGTCCTGCGTTGCCGCGTCAGCCCCGGTGTCTCTTGCTGATGCTGCTGACATGGTGCTCATCGCGGCGTGGTGACCGCTTGTTCAGGCCAGGTGTCATCGGCCGCATCCCGTCCAGGGAGCGGCCAGTGTGACTCGCTCAGAAGGCATCCACGGGGAGCACGAGCCCCACGCCGACCACGCCGGAGAGCGGAGGGACCCGCCATACCTCTCTGTTGTTGACCCAGAGGGACGGACGGCTGTGGTTCGTGTGCAGCTCGGCGAACCCGCGCAGGAACAGCTGCTCGGAGAAGCGCCAGTCGCCCGCGACCCGCAGGCCGACCGAGCTGACCCACGGCTGGCGCGCTTGAATGCTGACGCCGGGGTCGCTCGTGATCCGCAGCTCGCCGGCGTCGAAGACGGCGCACACCGACAGGACCCCGCGATGACCGCAGATGTCGAGCGTCGGCATCGCAAGGCTCGCATGGACCAAGACGCCGTCCGCGAAGGTGTCCGCCAGGGAGGTGAACATCCGCGCCTCGACGCCGATCGACAGGCTGGGCCAGCGGAACGCCGTGGCGAAAGAGGCCCCTCCGCCGAGCGCGGGCAGGAGGCCCACCGCGAGCAGCGGTGACGCGGAGATCTCGCCGCGGAACATGTGGTCGTCCTCCTGAGTCTCCCGTCCCGATTCAGACCGAGGCGTATCCGCGTGCACCGGGGTCGTCGCCATCAAGACAACGAGCACGGCGGCACAACCGGCGCGTCGCATCGGCGTCCCGGCTAGGGCGGGATCGGTGCGGTACGGAGCGGAGTGGACACCTCGACCCGATGCACGCCGCTGTCTCCCGTCCGGCCGCAACACCCCGCCATGTGGCCCCCCTCTTCACCGTCTCCGGCGCCCGTAGGACAGTGCACCTCTGCCGCGTGACGGAGGCCGGCTCGAC
The DNA here is from genome assembly GCF_051530145.1 of Sorangium sp. So ce302. GTDB lineage: Bacteria > Myxococcota_A > Polyangia > Polyangiales > Polyangiaceae > Sorangium > Sorangium cellulosum_B. The sequence goes on from NZ_CP150326.1 coordinate 3,626,889, forward strand.
GTCGCCGCTCCCACGTCGTGATCCTGTAGATACTGACTTTGGAGCGCACGTAAAGGCTTTTGTGTGCGCTCTCGAGCGCGCGGGTCGCATTGCGTTTTGGCTCGTCGATTTCTCCCTATCGAGAGATTTTTCCGTCATGCCCACGGATCCATCTACTTGGCGCCTTTGCCTGACATCGCAGGTTCTGGTCAAGCCCGACTGTGGTTCAGGAGAAGCCCGAATCGTGTGGCTCGGGCGGCGCTGCGCCGCCCTTCGCGGCGCGTCACCGTCACCCGTTCTCGCCTGGACGTGTTTGGCAGCAAAACGTGCTCGGACCGGTGACGACGATCTCGCCTCGCAGCTCTCCGCCGCTCGGCTCGCAGCTTCCGGGCTGGTTGACCTGCCAGATAGCCCTCATGCTCTTGGGCGTTTCCCCGGGCTTGGCGGCGACGCACCCCGGGGCATGGCTCGAAGCGGTACCGGCGGTGATCAGCTCGCCGCAAGCGCCGTCCCGGAAGGAAAGGAGCGCCAGGGAACACTCGCTGCCTGTCGGAGGACCGCACTCACACGGCGTGCAGTGGCGTTCGTCCCTCATGCCGTCGTAGAGGACGACGTCCTCCGGGTAATCTTCCGGGCAGGTCACCTCGCCCTCGCCGAGGTGCATGATGCACTGAGCGAAGCCGTGTTCCTGAACGGGCGGCACGCACGTCTTCGACGGAGAGGCGCACGTGCGTTTCTCGGGGATGCCTCCGCACGCAACGCCGGAGCGATACCACCGCAAGCTGAACTGTGGCACCGGGGGGGGCTCGATGCTGGCTTCGCAAGGCGTCACTCGGGTCGCGCCGAGGACGAGCGATTGCTGATCGTTCACCAGGGCGTCGCTGGGCACCACGCAGGTGCCGTTCAGCATGTCCCGGGGCTCATGCACCGACACCGGCGAGCCACCGCACTTCAACGAGGCGGCCGTCCTGAGATCGGCGGGCAAGGCGCAGGCTGGCTCGCCGCACCGACATGGGCTGCACGCGAAGGGGAAGTCAGCGGCCTCGTACCCCCTGTACACCCTGGTCGGGGCGCTGCCGGGGCAGTTCGGCTCGTCCACCGTTCTGCCGACCCAGAGCAGCGCCGGGCCATAGAAGCCCTCCGGAGCCGGCTCGACACACTGGTCGCCGCTGCACGTGTCGTCGCATGCCGAGATGCACGCGTCGCGGTCGGGCTGGTTTCTACACACTTTCGCGCATGTCCGACATTCCGCTATGCAATCCCAACGGTCGGGCCCGTAGGGCTCGCTTTTACATTGATCCACGCACGTCCCGCATTCCGCTAGACACGCGTCCTGGTTGGGCACGTTCTCACACTCGGTGTCGCATGTTTCGATAGTCTCTCTGGTGTAGAAGCAGCCTGGGAGGCACGCGGTGAACAGCAGCGCAAGCGCGAGAGAGGTAGTCTTCATAGACCTCCTGTCGGGAAGAGCTCGCAGCCCGCTTTACTACAGACGCGACCGTTTCAAGCGAAGATGGGCCGGGATACGCCCGGAATGACCCCTCTCGACGCATTGCGATCAGCGCCGAGAAATTCCAAGAGAACGCCAGCCGCGGCGATTTTTGTCAGCGCAGCCCGGGCTTGAGCGCAGCGAGGCACCTCGTGAAATGAAGACACGCTGGGCCACGTAAGCGCTCGGTGTCGGAGTGCACCCTCGACCCAACTCCTGGGTGACCGAGCGCGCTCCTGCGCAACCCTGCGCGACCGAGCGCAGGCCGCGGCGCTCAGGCGCGAGCCAAGGCGACCGGGCGCACCGCGTCGGAGGGGGTCGGTTGGGCTCGGATGCGCCCGCGCCCGATCGCAGGAAGGCGAGCCGCGTGTTCCCAGGCGGCGTACTGGGCCGGGCTCAGACGCTTGAACCCTGCGTCACAAGCGTCACAAGCGTCACAAGCGTCGAAAGCGCTCGCGGGGCGTGCGCTTGCTGCGTTAGGCTCCGATCCTGATGAGTGGGGATCCACCCGATAGCGAGCGCGGGCTGCATCAGGCCGGGCTCCGTCCTCAGGAAGAGATGGGCTCGCGGGGGGCGGCGAGCGGCGCGCCGGTCCCCTCGGCGACCGTCTCGCTCTCCTCCGGGCGGCGCTACGAGATGGAGGTGACGTCGGCGGGCGATCGGCTCGTCGTCCGCGGAAGGACGGGTGAGATCGTCCTGCAGATGGAGATCACCGACGCCGGTCCGGTGCTGTCGTTCGCGGCGCCCGACGGCGAGCGCGCCGGTTCACGGCGAGGCGGCCGGGGGAGCGCCTCCTCCGCGCCGCCGCGGCGCGCGGCCTCGCCGCCGCAGTCTGTGATCGTCCCCACGTCGAGCGGAAAACGCCCCCCCTCGGAGGGCGAGGCCGACGAGACCGTCGAGGTGCCGCGGGCGCTGCCGCTGCCCTCGATCAAGCTCCCGCCGGAGGCCGAGCCGCTCGAGCTCGATGGCGGCAACGCGCGGTCGGGGGTCACCCTCCGTGGATCTCCCGGCGAGCTCGACGCGAGCGGCGCCGTGCCGGCCGCGCCGGCGCTGGCGACGCCGAGCGGTGCGGCCCCTGCGCCCGCCTCGCGGAGCGACCTTCCGGGCGCGCGGAGCGCGCTGCCCTCGCTCAGCCTTCAGCAGTACGCGGTCCTCTGCGCCGAGTCGTCGATCGGAGCGGCCTCGTCGTTCGACCAGGCGCTCCTGCGCCACGGCATCGCCGACCGCGACCTGTGGAAGGCCGTCGATCGCAGCTGGCAGGATCGGCTCGAGCGCGAGCCGATCCTCACGTTGCGCTGGATGGAGCTCACGACGCGCTACCGCGAGCACCTGACGCGTCGGTGAAGCTCGCGGCGTGATGCAGCGCGGATACCTGCTACAGCAGCGCCCCGCTCATGCCGGGCAAGCTCCCGGAATCTGGAAGGCGAGGCAGCGGAAGAAGAGGAAGAAGACGCCTGAACCTCTTTCCGTCATCTTCGTCTTTCTGTGAACATCCCAAGAAGTGGCGCTGGTCCCGGGAGAGCGCGCGAGCTACCGCAGCCAGCCGTCGGTGTCTGGAGTCTCAGTGCAGGGTCTTCTCGAAGCCATCAGGAAAGCCTGTCTTCCGGGCCTCTGGTCCCAGGGCGTCAAGCTCGCCCGTGAGGGCGCTGCCTTCGGACGGGAGGATCGCGGCGATTCCATCGTGGTCCGCGTCAAGGCGGCCGGGCAGCCCGTTGCACCCACCGTCACCCTCTACCCAGCGGACGCCGAGTGGACGTGCGACTGCGGTGGAAAAATCGACCCCTGCGCGCACGCTGTCGCGGCGACGCTGTCGCTCTCGCAACCGATCGCGCAGGGCCAGCCGGCGGCGCAGGGCCAGCCGGCCGCGCAGGGCCAGCCGGCCGCGCAAGGCGGCGCGACCGCCGCGGCTGCGCCGCCGGCGCGGCTGCGGTACCGGCTCCGGCGCAAGGGGCTCGTGCTCGCGCTCGAGCGAATGATCGTGCACGCGAGCGGCGCCGAGGAGCCGCTCCGGGTCTCGCTCGCCAGCCTCGCTGGCCGCGCCGTGCGGGCTCCAGCGAGCCCGGAGCGGCCGGGGCCGAGGCTGCCCGAGCTCTACCCGACGCACGAGGACCTGGCCGTCGACCGCCTCGTCGGCACGAAGCAGCACGGCTACTTCCCCTCGGATCGCCAGCCCGAGCTCTTCGCGGCGCTGGCGGGCGTCGCGGACGTGGAGCTCGACGGCGCGCCCGTGCGCATCTCCAGCGAGGCGATCGGCCCTCGCGCGGCGGTGCGCGATCACGACGATGGCGCAGCGCTCGTCGTGGAGCGGGACCCGCGCGTCGACGAGGTGATCGCGTCGGGCGTCGTGCGGTGCGGCGGCACGCTGCACCTGCTCCGGGAGATTGACCTCACGGGGCCGAAGCTCGAGCGGCTGCCGCTCCGGCGGGTGTTCCCGCGGGGGGACCTCGGCAAGCTGGTGACCGACGTCCTGCCGGAGCTGACCAAGCGCGTCCCGGTCACGATCCAGAGCCAGCGCCTGCCCCGCGCGGGCGGCGCGTCCCGGCCGCGGATCCTCCTGGAGCTCAGCCAGAAGGAGCACACGCTCTCCGTCGTGCCCAGCCTCGTGTACGGCGACCCGCCCGAGGCGCGCATCGAGAACGGCCGGCTCGTGCACCTGTCCGGCGCCGTGCCCGTCCGCGACGAGCCCGCGGAGCGCATGTTGCTGATCCGGCTGCGCGACGAGCTCCACCTCATCCCGGGACGCCGGGTCGACTTCGACGGCGTCGAGGCGATCCGCTTCGCCTCGCGCCTCGAGTCGTGGGACGCCCGCGCCTTCGCCGACGCGCGCGGCGAGATCTTCGGCAAGGCCGCGCTCGTGCCGCGCTTCGTCATCCAGGACCGGGCCTTCGACGTCGAGTTCGAGCTCTCGGCGGGGAGCGACGACGGCGCGGGCGACGAGGGCGACGGCGCCGGCGCGCCCCCGAAGCGCGCGGACGCGACGGCCGTGATCCGCGCGTGGCAGGACGGCCTGCCGCTCGTGCCGCTCCTCGGCGGCGGGTGGGCGCCGCTGCCCTCGGCGTGGCTCGACAAGTACGGCGCGCGCGTCGCCGATCTGCTCGCGGCGCGGCGCGAAGACAAGGAGGTGCCGCCCGCGGCGCTCCCGGCGCTGGCCGCGCTGTGCGACGAGATCGAGTACCCGCGCCCGTCGGGCTTCGACAAGCTCATGCCGCTGCTCGACGGCTTCGCGTCGCTCCCGGAGGCGCCGCTGCCCTCCGACCTGACCGCGACGCTGCGCCCCTACCAGCGACGCGGCGTCGACTGGCTGTCGTTCCTGCGCGACGCCGGCCTCGGCGCGGTGCTCGCCGACGACATGGGGCTCGGCAAGACGCTGCAGACGCTCTGCTCGCTGCGCGGGCGGACGCTCGTCGTGTGTCCGCGCAGCGTCGTCCACAACTGGGCCGACGAGATCCGGCGCTTCCGCCCGGGCCTCCGGTTCGCGATCTACCACGGCACGCGGCGCGCGCTCGATCCTGCGGCCGACGTCACGCTGACGACCTACGCCGTGCTCCGCAACGACGCCGAGCTGCTCGCGGCGCAGGCCTGGGAGGCGGTGGTGCTCGACGAGGCGCAGGCGATCAAGAACCCCGACAGCCAGGCGGCGCGGGCGGCGTTCGCGCTCCGCGCCGAGCTGCGCGTGGCGCTGAGCGGCACGCCGGTCGAGAACCGGCTCGAGGAGCTCTGGAGCCTGCTCCACTTCACGAACCGCGGCCTCCTCGGCGGGCGGAGCGCCTTCCAGGAGCGCTACGGCCGGCCGATCGCCGAGGGCGTGCAGGGCGCCGCGGCCGAGCTGCGGCAGAAGATCCGCCCCTTCGTGCTGCGGCGGCTGAAGGGCGAGGTGGCGCCGGAGCTGCCGCCGCGGTCGGAGATGGTGCTCTACTGCGAGCTCGAGGAGGCAGAGCGCGAGCTCTACGACGCGGTGCGCGCGGCCACCCGCAAGGACGTGGTGGAGAAGCTCGCGGAGGGGGCGAGCGTCATGGCGGCGCTCGAGGCGCTGCTCCGCCTGCGCCAGGCGGCCTGCCATCCGGCGCTGATCCCGGGATCGAGCGCCGGCGGCGCGGCGCCGGCGGCGCGGACCGTGCCCTCCTCCAAGGTGACGCGGCTGATCGAGGCGCTCGAGGAGTGCGTCGCGGACGGCCACAAGGCGCTCGTGTTCTCGCAGTGGACCTCGCTGCTCGACCTCGTCGAGCCGCACCTCGGCGCGGCGGGGATCCCGTGGAGCCGCCTCGACGGCGGGACGCGCGACCGCGCCGGGGTGGTCAACGAGTTCCAGTCGCCGGGCGGCCCGCCGGTGATGCTCATCTCGCTCAAGGCGGGCGGCACCGGCCTGAACCTGACCGCGGCGGATCACGTCTTCCTGCTCGATCCCTGGTGGAACCCGGCGGTCGAAGATCAGGCGGCCGATCGGGCCCACCGTATCGGACAGCACCGGCCGGTGATGGTCCACCGGCTCGTCGCGAAGGACACGGTGGAGGAGGGGATCCTCGCGCTGCAGGAGCGGAAGCGCGCGATCGCGGGCGCCGCGCTGGGCGAGGCGGACAGGGCGGCCTCGCTGACGCGGGAGGATCTGCTCGCGCTGCTGGGGTAGCGCACATCGATCGCGGCCTTCCGCGCGGCGCTCCCCGTCGTGTCGCTCGCGGGCGGGCGCATCGCCGCGGACTCTGGTGGTGCACGCGTTGCGCGCGTTGAGCCGCCATGGGATGAGCGGGTGTGATGCGAACGTTCATCCTCCGCCTCGCCGCGCTGCTGGCGCCGCTCGCTGCGTGCACCGTCAACGGTCCGCGCGAGCCGGCGCCCGAGCCGTCATCACCCGTGGAGCCCCCGGCGCCGCTGTCCACCGCGGCGCCGGGCGCGCCCGCGCCGCAGGCTTCGGCCACGGTCACCGCGACGACCCAGGCGCCGGCCACGACAGCGCGGACCGCGCCCGGCGAGGAAGCGCTGTTCGGCACGTGGAGCTCCGCCGCGTGCGGTCCGCGCAAGTACGAGCGCCGGCTCTCCCTCGCGAAAGACGGCAGCTTCGTCGCCGAGGATCGCGTCTCTCCCTGCCCGCCGGGCGCGGTGTGCGTCTGGTCGGGCATCGTCCATCGCAAGGGGGCGTTCAAGCGCGCCGACAGGACGCTCCTGCTCTCGGTCTCCGAAGGGTCGCAGGGGCCGGGCGCTCACCCGTTCCCGACCACGCTCACCATCGATCCTTCGACGGGCGCCCTCGCCGAGACCGGAGAAGGCGGCGCTCCCTGCCCCTACGCGCCCGCCGGCCAGTAGCGTCCTCTGTGCGCGAACGCACCGCTCTCAGCACCCGCACGCCTTCTGGACCGCTCCAAGGAGGGCCTCGTAGCGGATCGGCTTCCTGAGCAAGGGTGTTCCGGGCGGCGGGGACGTGATCGACGCGGCCGACAGGACAACGACCGGGATGCCCGCGAACCGCGCATCGCGCCGCATCCGGTCGATCAACTCCACACCGTCCATGACGGGCATCAACAGGTCGACGAGCATCATATTCGGCCGCTCGCCGCGCTCGAGCAGCGCGAGCGCCTCCGCTCCGTTTCCAGCCGTCATGACGCTGTAAGCGCCGTCTTCCTCGAGCGCATCGCGAAGCGAGATCTGAATATCCTCGTTGTCCTCCACCAACAGGATGTGCTTCATCGTGTCAGCTTAAGGAGATTTGGTCTCGGTGTCATCGAGGTTCCCACGTTGTCGAGGCAACTCCACAGTAAAGGTCGAGCCGACGTCAGGTTCACTCGCGACGGACACCGTCCCACCCATGGCCCCGACGACCTGCCGCACGATCCACAGCCCGAGGCCGAGCCCGCCGTAGTGCCGCTCCGAGACCGCGCGCTCGAACTGGTTGAAGATGATGGCCTGGTGCTCGGGCGCGATGCCGATGCCCTGGTCCGTGATCGTGAGCCACGCGCGGACATCGCTTGACCACACGGTGATCGTGATCGGACGCCCACGGCCGTATTTGAGCGCATTGGTGAGGAGGTTGTTCACCACCTGGTCGAGGCGCCTGCGATCCCAGCCGCCCGTGGCGTCGGCGGCGAGCTGGAGCGACATCGAGTTCCTGGCGAGGTCGTATTTGTGCTGCTCGACCACCTCGCACACGACCTCCGCGAGGTCGACCTCCTGTATCTGAAGCTCGATCCGTCCAGCGGCGATGCGCGAGACGTCGAGCAGGTCGGAGACGAGCCGTTCCAGGCGGTCGATCTGCCGCTCCACGACCGATAGCTTGATGACCAGGCGCTCGGGCGTGAGGCGGTCTGCGCGCGCGGCGCGCGCCGCGCGCAGCACGCTCTCCACCTCGGCGCGCAGCGGCGTGATCGGTGTCTTGAGCTCATGGGCCGCGACGGCGAGGAAGATCTCTCGCGCCCTCACGGCCTCTCGCGCCTGCTGGAGCATCACCTCGCGCTCCTCGGCCGCGATCTTCTGCTCCTGGATGTCGGTGCAGGTGCCGAACCACTTCACGATCCGCCTGGCCGTGTCGTGCAGGGGCAACCCGCGCACGAGGAACCAGCGGTAGACCCCGTCGCTGCGCCGCATTCGGCACTCGATCTCGTAGGCGTCTCCGCTGGCGAAGCTCTCCTTCCAGCGCGCCACGACCCGATCCGCGTCCTCGGGGTGGATGGCGGCCGTCCAGGCCGCGCCGCTGGGCAGACGCTCGCCGACATACTCCGCGAAGCGCCGGTTGAAGTAGTCGAACTCCCCGTCCGGCGTCGCGGTCCATACGAGCTGGGGAATGGCCTCCGCGAGCGCCTCCCGCGTGTTCTCGTAGAGCGCCGAGAGCTGGCGGTTCAGCTCCTCCCTGCGGAGCTCGTCCTCGCGTGTGATACGCGCCGCGCCCGCCATCGCGACCACCTTGGGCAGCAGCGGAAAGAGCAGGATCGCGGTGCCGACCGAGGCGATCGCCGTGATGGCCCGGAGGGCCCCATCCAGCCAGTACAACGGCTGCCAGATGACCCACACATCCATGAAGTGCGTGAACCCACAGGCAACGATGAAGGTGCCGAACGCGAGGTACACCCGCTGGAAGGGGATGTCCCGGATGCGCCGGACCAGATGGGCGAGGGTCAGGGAGATCGAGAGATAGGCGAAGCCGATCGCCAGGTTGGTGATGACCTGCAGCCAGACCATGCCCGGCTGCCAGAAGTAGCAATGGCCATGGGGCATGAATTCCGTCGCGAACAGACTGTGTGGCGACTCGAGCATAAGATCCTCTGCTGGAGTTTCCGAGGGCTCAGGGTGATGTGAGGACGTAGTGTACAATCCTTGGCTGGCGAACAGGACGCGGCTCGCGCGACTCGTCCACGGGGCTCTGGGCGCGGCGCGGCGCGGCGCGGTGCAGAGCGGAGCGGAGCGGCGCGCCGCGGTGCAGAGCGGTTAGAAGCGTGCCGGCAGGACCCGAAGCGCCGCTGCGGTTCGCGCGCGGTCTCCCGCGTGCTATGCACGCACGCTTCGATGAGTCCCGACCGCGAAGCCGCCGGCGCAGGCCGGCCGTTCACTGCCGCCGATCTCGACGCTTGCCTCAAGGTGCTGGAGGCCGTGGCCCTCGATCGCGCGCAGCTCGCCGCCATCAGCTCCGAGGACCGCCGCCGGCTTCTCCTGGCCGCTGGCCGCGTCTCGCGCCCCGAGCGCGCCGAGCAGCGAGAGCTCGCCAGGGCGTTCCGCAAGCGCGACCGGCACGCGCAGAAGTCCGCCGACGCCGCCCTGCTCGATGCGGTCGGCATCCGCGTCGCCCGTCGAGAGCCGGTGTTCCGTACGCCGGACGCGCTCGCCCAGGCAGCGCCCCCGCTGTCGTGGGCCGACCCCGCCGAGGAGCCCGCGTCGCCGCCCGAGGCAACCGAGGAGCCCGGGCCGCCGGCCGAGCCGGGCGCGCCGGAGCTCGCGCGGCCGCGCAAGTGTTACGTCTGCAAGGTCGAGTTCCGCAAAGTCCACTTCTTCTACGACGCGATGTGCGCCGCGTGCGGCGACTTCAACTACCGCAAACGCAGCCAGACCGCGCCGCTCGACGGCCGCATCGCGCTCGTCACGGGCGCGCGCGTCAAGATCGGCTATCAGGCGGCGATCATGCTCCTCCGCGCCGGCGCGCGGGTCATCGTCACGACCCGCTTCCCGCACGACGCCGCTCGCCGCTTCTCGGCGGAGCGCGACTTCGACGCCTGGGGATCACGGGTCGCGATCTACGGCCTCGATCTCCGACACACGCCGAGCGTCGAGCTCTTCACGCGCCACCTCCTCCACACGCTCGACCGGCTCGATTTCATCATCAACAACGCCTGTCAGACCGTGCGGCGACCGCCGGGCTTCTACGGCCACCTCATCGAGGGCGAGACCGCGCCCGTCCGCTCCCTCCCGCAGGGCGCTCAGCCCCCGCTCCGCGAGTACGACGCGCTCCGCGCGTGCGGCACGCTCCCCCTCGTCGCCGGCGCCGACCCCACCGCGGGCCTGCGCGAGCCCGCCTTGCTCTCCCAGATCCCGGCTCCGGGCGATGAGCGCCTCGACGAGCTGCTCTTCCCTCAGGGGCGCTACGACGCCGATCTCCAGCAGGTCGATCTCCGGACGCTGAACAGCTGGCGGCTCACCCTCGCCGAGGTCCCGACCGTCGAGATGCTCGAGGTGCAGCTCGTCAACGCGGTCGCCCCCTTCGTCCTGAACTCCCGGCTGAAGCCGCTCATGACGCGACGGCCCACGTTCGACAGGCACATCGTCAACGTCTCGGCGATGGAGGGGCAGTTCTACCGCCGCTACAAGACGGACAGGCACCCTCACACCAACATGGCGAAAGCCGCGCTCAACATGATGACGCGCACGTCCGCGCCCGATTATGTGAAGGACGGCATCTTCATGAACAGCGTCGATACCGGGTGGGTCACCGACGAGGACCCCGCGGCGCTCGCCGCGCGCAAGCTCGAAGAGCACGGCTTTCATCCGCCGCTCGATATCGTCGACGGCGCCGCCCGCATCTGCGACCCCATCTTCGCCGGGCTGCTCAGCGGCCAGCACGCGTACGGCCAGTTCTTCAAAGACTACATGCCGACCGACTGGTAGGCGCCGCCCGCGCCAGGGCGCGCTCCTACCCTCAACAACCGCCCGTGCAAGGCACCCGGCGACGAGCTGGTCGAGCTGGGCCCGCTCGCCCGATCGCGCGGTGCACCCGGTCTCTCACGCTGCCTGCCTGACGCGCCGTCTGCGCGCCTCCGACGTCCTGTTCAGGTCGCTTGACGCTGCGCATCCCTTTCTTGACAGTCGAAACAGCCCGCTGATAAGCGATAACTTAACACTTACCACCAGGAGGGAGCGCTCCGTATGGAGATCCTGATTCACAACCCGCTGACCCGCTTCCTCATCCAGGCGTTCTTGATCATTGCCTGCGCGAGGCTCGTGGGCCTGGTGGCCCGCCGGATGGAGCAGCCGATGGTCATCGCCGAGGTCACGGCGGGCATCCTGCTCGGCCCGTCGCTGTTCGGCTGGCTCTTCCCCGATGCGTCGGCGGTCCTGTTCGCAAACGATTCGCTGCCGCTCCTGAAGCTGGTGAGCGAGGTCGGCCTCATCGTCTTCATGTTCCTCATCGGGCTGGAGCTCGATCCGAAGCTCTTGCGCGGGCGGGGCCACGCCTCGGTCATCATCAGCCACACGAGCATCGTCGTGCCGTTCGCGCTGGGCGGGCTCCTCGCGCTCTACCTGTACCCCCGGCTCTCCGACAGCTCCGTCCCGTTCTCGTCGTTCACGCTGTTCATGGGCGTGGCCATGAGCATCACGGCGTTCCCGGTGCTCGCGCGCATCCTCACCGAGCGGCGCCTGCTGCGCACGAAGGTCGGCGCTCTCACCATCACGTGCGCCGCCGTCGACGACGTGACCGCCTGGTGCATCCTCGCGTTCGTCGTCTCGATCGCGCGCGCCACGGGGCTCGTGGGCGCTGTCTGGACCACCGTCTTCGCCGTCGCCTACATCGCCGGCATGCTGTTCCTTGTCCGCCCCTTCCTCGTCCGGCTCGGCGAGCGCGGCTCCAGCAAGGAAGGGCTCTCGCAGGACCTCGTCGCCGTCACGCTCCTCCTGCTCATCGTGTCGAGCTGGATGACCGAGATGATCGGCATCCACCCGCTGTTCGGGGCCTTCATGCTCGGCGCGATCATGCCGAAGGGCACCGGCTTCGCGCAGAGCCTCGCCGAGAAGCTCGAGGACTTCGCGGTGGTCTTCCTGCTCCCGCTGTTCTTCGCCTACAGCGGCCTGCGCACGCACATCGGGCTGCTCAACTCGGCCGACGGCTGGATGATGTGCGGCCTCATCATCCTGATCGCCTGCGTCGGCAAGTTCGGCGGCAGCGCCGTGGCCGCCCGCTTCACCGGCCAGAGCTGGCGGGAGGCCAGCGCCGTCGGCATCCTCATGAACACCCGCGGCCTGATGGAGCTCATCGTCCTGAACCTCGGCTTCGATCTGGGCATCATCTCGCCCAAGCTGTTCACGATGATGGTGCTCATGGCGCTGGTCACGACCTTCATGACCTCGCCGCTCCTGCGCTGGATCTACCCGCCGGAGGAGCTCGCCAAGGAGCTCGCCGACGTGCCGGAGCGGACGCCTCTGCCCACGGCAGCAGAGGTGTTCACCGTGCTCATGTGCGTCTCCTACGAGCGCTCCGGCCCCGGCATGGTGACGCTCGCGAGCGCCCTCGCCGGCACGGGCCCCGAGGCGAGGCGCCTCTACGCCCTGCGCCTCATCCCGCCGACCGATCGTGGCTCGTTCTACCTCGAGCAAGGGCTCGAGCGGCAGGGGACGGCCGCGCTCGCGCCGCTCCTGTCGCGGGCCAAGGAGCTGGGCGCCGAGGTCCGGCAGCTCTCCTTCGTCTCGCCCAAGCCGAGCCACGACATCTGCAACGTCGCCGACGTGAAGCAGGCCGACCTCGTGCTGGTCGGCTGGCACAAGCCCATCCTCAGCCAGACCGTGCTCGGCGGCACCGTCTACGAGGTCATGCGCGGCGCCCACACCGACGTCGGTGTGCTCATCGATCGCGGGCTCGCCGCGGTCCGCAAGCTGCTCGTGCCGTTCCACGGCACGTTGCACGACAAGGCGGCCCTCTCGCTCGCCCGCCGGCTCGCGCAGCAGGTCGGCGCCGACGTCACCATCCTCCACGTCGTCAAGCCGAAGCGCAGGTCCGACGACACGCTCGGCGCGCAGCAGACGGTCGACGAGGTGTTCGAGGGCGAGGAGGGCGGCGCGCTGCAGAAGTCCAAGGTGCTTCTCAAGGTGGTGGAGCACGACTCCCCCGCGGACGCGGCCCTCGAGGAGGCGAAGCGCGGCTACGATCTCGTCCTCGTCGGCGTCGGTCCCGAGTGGGGCCTCGCGCAGCGCCGGTTCGGGATCCGCGCCGAGCACATCATCCAGGGGTGCCCGACCTCGCTGCTCGTCGTGCGCCACTACGAGCCCGCCGCCGTGTCCGCCCCCGCCGCGGCGCCCGTCCCGAAAGTCCTCCCGACCGCCCTCGCGGTCGAGCCCGATCGCTCCTGAGGCCCCATGCCAGCGATGTCCGACGCTGACGGCGCCGCGCGCGCCCGCGCGGTCGCCGCGTTCGGGGCCGCGCTGCGGCTCCTCCGCGTCGAGGCGGGCCTGAGCCTGCGCGCGCTCGCGCACCGCATCGGCGTCTCCAGCGCCTACCTGAGCCGCGTCGAGCATGGGCACGACGCCATCCCCACGCCCGACCGGCTCACGGCGATCGCGGGCGCGCTCGAGCTCCCGCCGGCGGTGCTCCTGGAGCTAGGCCATCAGGTCGAGCCGCTCGTCTCGCGCTACCTCGAGCGCGTTCCGTCGGCGAAGGCGCTCTGCGCGGAGCTCGCGCGGCGCAACCTCAGCGCCCCCCAGCTCGCGCGCGTCAAGGCGTTCATCGACGCCGAGTTCCCGGCGAACGCGGCCTTCGGGGGGGCGCCCGCGCGGCGGCTCAGCGGCCTGCTCACGCCAGAGCGGGTCGTGCTCCACCTCTCGTGCGCGGACATCGAGGACGTCATCGACGTCGCGGCGTCCCGGCTCGCGCCCCCCGGCGGCCCGATTTCGGCGAGCGCGCTCGCCCAGGAGATCCTGCGGCGCGAGCTCGAGTCGCCCACGGCGCTCGGCAACGGCGTCGCGGTCCCGCACGCGATCGTCCCCGGCGCGTGCCAGGCGGCCGTGCTCGCGACCCTGGCCGAGCCGCTCGCGGTGCCGACGCCGGGCGGCGCCCCGCTCCGGCTGTTCGTCGTCCTCATCTGCGGCGAGGGGGGCCGCGCGCACCTCGAGCTGCTCGCCCAGGCAGCCAGGCTCGCCAGCCTCGGCGCCGCCGACGCGCTGTGCGCAGCCCACGACCCCGCGCAGCTCATCGACCAGCTCTCGCAGATCGAAGCGGGCTGCGGCTGATCGCCGCGGGGGGCCGCGGGGCCCCCGTCACTCGACGCGGACGAGGCGCTGCACCACGGACGAGCCGCCGCGCGCGTCGCGCAGGACCGCGGTGATCGTGGCGACGCCCGGCTCGGCAGGTGGGATCCACGTCACGGCGTGATCGCCGATGTACCCCTCGTTCGCGTCGCTCACGAGCTTGATGCCCCCGTCGAGATCGCCCAGATCGGCGAAGTAATCGACCCAGACGATCTCCTTCAGCGCCTGCTGCTGCGCGCTGGGATCGTCCTCCGCTACCTCGGGATCGACGATCGCCTCGAGCTCGTAGGCCGTGCACTCGACGAACGGATCCTCCGCGCTGCAGCCGGCCTCGCGCCGCGCCTCCGCGCTCACGTGGCAGCGCTGGACGGTGGGGATGTCGGCGAAGTCCTCCGGCAGGGGCTCGCCGTCGAGCGTGAGCCCCTGCACCTCCGGGTTCGCGTTCTCGCGACCCCCCTCGAAGGCGTAGATCTGCGTGTAGCCGGGCACGAAGCTGTCCGGGCCGAGCCGGCGCCCACCGCTGAAGCAGGCGGCGGGGAACGTCCCGGCGCGGCCGGTGCCCTGGTCCTCCACGAGACCGAGCTCCCCGGTGCAGGCGACGAAGAAGACGAACGCGCTCCCGAAGGCCGGACCCCCGGTGGCGGGCGGCCTGCGGCCGGCGAGGATGTCGTCGCTGATCGTGATCGTGTACGTGTCCCCGAAGCCGGGGCGCACGCCGTTGAGGTCGGGCAGCGGGACCGTCGGGTCGCCTCGCTCCACCCACGCCTCGATCTCGGAGGCGATGCCCTCGAGCTGCGCGTAGCAGCCGTAGTAGTCGTCCCCGACGGGGTTCTCGCACCCGCCGAACCAGTAGACCGAGACAGGGCGCGACCCGTCCTCGGGGCCGCCCAGCCCGTCCTGGTAGTGGATCCGGAAGGTGACCTGGTCGCCGGGGTTGGCGTACGGCTTGTCGGCGACCACCGCGAGGACGCGGAGCCCGCCCACGAGGCTCGGCGGATCGAAGCCCGCGACGCAGCCCGAGGCGATCGCCGGCGACGCGATCGCCGCGAGCGCGAGCGTCCCCAGCACCGCGCGCCGCCACCGGCGCCCGCGGCCCGCGCCGTCGCGCTTCGCCGCGCCGTTCATCGCCTGCGCCCCGCGCATCTCAGAACTCTCCTCGCATCCCGAAGCTCGGCAGGATGGGCAGCCCCGTGACGTACTGTCGGGCTGTGTAGTTGTAGTTGTACTGAATCGCCTCGCTGTTCGCGTTGTTGTAGACGTTCTGCACGTCGAGGTAGGCCGAGAGCCGCCAGGTCTTGAACTTCCACGTCTTGTCCAGGCGCAGATCGAGCTGGTGGAACGCCGGGAGCCGCTCGCTGTTCGGGCCGGAGAACGGGATGGGCGTATACGTCCCGGTGGGCGCGTAGAAGAGCGCGTTGGTGCGGTACGGGTCGCAGCTCTGCTCGTTGACGTTGCACACGTTGGGCGTGACCAGGTTGCCGGAGACGAGGCGGAACCGGGCGCCGAACTCCCAGCCGTCGCCCAGGCGGTAGCTGCCGAGCACCGTCAGGATGTGGGTCTGATCGAACGGGACGAGCCGCTCCGGCTCGCCGGGCTCCGGCACCCGCGTGCTGCGGGACAGCGTGTACGCGGCCCAGCCGAAGAAGCGATCGTCGGGCTTGTACTTGAGCAGGAACTCGCCGCCGATGACCCTGCCCGAGCCGACGTTCTGGTAGTCGAGCTGGATCGACCCGGGTCGGTTCACGCCGACGACGAGCTCGTCGAGCTGCTTGTAGAACCCCTCCGCCGACGCCTCGATGTGCCGGGTCAGCTCCTGCTCGACGCCGGCCGCATAGTGCAGCGCGCGGGTCGACTTCAGGCCGGGGTTGCCGAGCGGCGGGATCACCTCCTGGAACTGCGGCGGCTGATGGAACACCCCGAGGCCGCCCTTCACCGTGGTCCGCGGGAACCCGGGGACGACGTCGAAGCGCCCGTTCACGCGCGGGCTCACGGTGAGCTGCTGGTTCAGGTCCTGGTAGTCGAGGCGCAGGCCCGGGACGATCTTCGCCCGAGGGGTCGGGGCGAGCTCGAGCTCGGCGTACGCAGCGGGGTAGAAGAACTCGCCGTCGCGCGAGACCTCCTGGAGGGTGCGCGTCGAGAACGGCTGGTTCGGCGGCTCGCCGGGGCGGTTCGGCCCGGGGGCGCGGAGGTTCACGGCGTAGAGGCCGGCGAAGACGTCGAGCCCCGCGTTGAACACCGTGCCCTTCGAGATGCGCCGCGCGTACTCGAGGCGGCCGGAGATCGTCTTGAGATCGAGCTGAAAGTAGATCGGCCCGATCCCGAAATCGGCGTCGTCGCGCGCGATGGCGAGCACGCCGTCGAGCCGGTCCTTGTCGGTCAGCTCGTGATCGTAGCGGAGCTGGAGCCGCTGAAACGCCGTGTGCAGCCCGACGTTGCCGGAGAGGGCCGGCTCGTTGGGCGCCGGGTCGCTGAGCAGCAGCTCGAGGGCGTCGTCGGAGCCGAAGAACGTGAGGCGGACCCGCGCGGAGGGCGTGGGCTCGGTCTCGAGGAGGACCTGGTAGTCGTAATAGACCGGCGCCTGCGTTACGCCTGCGCCCGCGGCCTCGAGCACCGGGCCGAACGACTCGCCGATGTAGCTCCGTCGTCCCGCCACCATGAAGCGGGTGTTGTCGAGGAACGGCACGGGGCCCTCGAGCAGGACGCGCGCGTCGATGAGGTCCATCTGCGCCAGGCCGTGGAGCCTGCCGTCCTCCTTGGGGGAGCGGAGGGCGACGTCGACGATGCCGCCCTGCACCCGGCCGTACTTGGCGCTGAAGTTGCCGGGGTAGAAGTCGATCCGATCCAGCATCTCGGTCGGCACGACCGAGGAGAGGCCGCCGAAGTGGTAGATGAGCGGCACCTGCGTGCCGTCGACGAAGGTCTGCGTGTCCTGCGGGCCGGAGCCGCGGACGATGAGCAGCCCCGCGATGCTGGGCGGGCGGGCGACGCCCGGCAGGTTCTGCAGCGAGCGCAGGGCGTCGCCGTTCGTGCCGGGGATCCGGTTGATCTCGCGCTGCTCGATCGTGCGCTTCGTGACCTCGCGCGGCGGCCGCTTGCCGCGGACCGTGACCTCGAGGCCGTCGCCTTGCGGCAGGAGCCGGTACTTCACCTCGAGCTGCTCCCCGGGGGCGAGCGCCTCCTCGACGGAGAGCGGCTCGAAGCCGGGCGCCGCGATGGTGACCTGGTAGCGCCCCGGCGGCAGCGCGGCGAAGGCGAAGGCGCCGCCCTCGTCGGTCGTGAGCCCCGGCGGCGCGGCGAGCGTCGCTGCGCCCGCGCCCGCGCCCGCGACGCGCGCGACCGAGACGGTGGCGCCGGCGAGCGGGACGTCGCCCCCGCTGGCGAGCACGGTGCCGCGGAGGCTCTCGGCGGGCCTCGCGGGCTCGCCGGCGGCCGGCGGCGGCGAGGCCGTCTTCAGGGTGAACGAGTAGCGGTACAGGATGCGGGCCGGGGCGGGGGCCCCGTCCGCGCGGCGGGCGGGCTCGAACTCGAGCTTCTGGGCCGCGGCCAGCGCCGACTCATCGAACCCGTGCCCCGCGCTCTCGACGACGACGGCGTGCTTCACGCGCCCGTCGCGGTCGATGTCGAGCTGCAGGGTCACCGACGCTTCGCGCCCCTGTTTCTCGGCCTCCGGCGGGTACTCCGGGGGCGTGTAGTTGAGCGCCCGCGGCGGCGTCGCCTTCCCCGCCGGCGCGGCCGTGGAGGCAGGAGGCGTGACGATCGCGCCGCCCGGGCCTCGGGGCACGGCCGCCCCGCCCTCGGGCGCCTGCCCCTCCTGGCCTTGCTGTTGCGCCTGCGCCAGGCAGGGGGAGAGGGCGGCGAGCAGCGAGAGGAGCGCCGCGGCGGCCGGCCTGCGATCGCCGCGCGCGTGCCGGTCATCGATGCGGATGGAAGCGGCGGGCTCCTGCGTGGTCACGACGTCACACCGGGTCGCGCCGCTTCAGCACCGCGCAGAGCGTGACGAGGATGAGGAACGTCATGCCTGCGAGCACCGCATAGGGCATCCAGGTCTGATCGTACGTGGTGAAGCCCCACGCGCCCGCGTAGTTGTCGGCCGCCATCTGCGCGATGGCGCACTTGAACTTGCCGCCCTCGATGAAGTCCGCGGCGCTCGTGTCGGTGCGGTGCAGATCGATGACCCACGCTGGATCCTCCGCGGTCGCGAGCCGCTCCGGCGCGATCGCGCCCTCGAAGCCCCAGCGCGCCGGGATGATGTACATGAGCGGCCGGAGGTGCGGCACGGTCGTCATCGGCACCATGAGCCCCCCGAGGACGACCTGGGGGATGAGCGCGATCGGCGTGAGCGCCATCGCCGCCTCGGACGAGGCGACCACCGTGGAGAGGAGGAGCCCCATCGCGACGGCGCTGAGCGAGGTGGCGGTCAGCGCGGCGAGCTGCATGCCGAACGCCTGCATGCCGCCGTGGAAGCCGAGGGCGAAGAACACGATCGCGAGCAGGACGGTGCACTGGACGAGGCAGAAGCCGGCGAGCAGCAGGTACTTGGAGAGCACGTAGTTGACGAGCCCCAGGTTGACCATGCGCTCGCGGAGGTAGATGGCCCGCTCGCTGACGATCTCGCGCGCCGCGTTCGAGGTCCCGAACCAGACCGCGGCGACGACGAGGAAGAAGATCGCCGCGGTGTGGTCGGTGGTGACCTCCATGCCCTTGATGACGTCGGTGCTCTTGTCCGCGCCGCCGGCGCGGCGGCCGAGCTCCTGGAGCGCGCCGAGGCACCACGCCGGGATCGCCTTCTCCTGCCCGCCGAAGACGATCGCGAGCAGGATGCCGATGATCGGGGCCTGGAGGAGCATGATCAGGGTGCCGCCGATGTCGCGCTTCTTCACCTTGAAGTAGCGCGACAGGAGCAGGCCGAGCTGCCCCTTGGTCGTGGCGCGCCCGGCCGGGATGCCGCGCTGCCCCTGGCCGGTGCCGATCTCGCGCCGGCCGGAGTACATCCGGCGGTACGTCGGGTTGCCGTCGCTGAAGAACTCCTTGCGCCACTCGATGGCGGCGAGCTTCCTGGCGTCGCCGCGCGACGCGTTCGGGTTCCGCGCGCGGAGCTGATCGAAGATGGGCCGCTCCCGGAGCGCGAGCATCTCGAACATGTCGCGCGGGTTATCGACGTCGTTCTGCTGGCCGTGCCGCTCCTTCCAGCTACCGAAGAAGCGGTACGCGTCGGGCCGGGTCGGCCCGAAGAACATCGGGATGCCGCCGTAGCCCAGGATGAGCGCGTGGCTGAACTTCTCGAACTCGTCCTTCGCCGGCTGGTGGATCGTCAT
Organism: Sorangium sp. So ce302; assembly: GCF_051530145.1. Taxonomy (GTDB): domain Bacteria; phylum Myxococcota_A; class Polyangia; order Polyangiales; family Polyangiaceae; genus Sorangium; species Sorangium cellulosum_B. Next base: position 3,646,098 of record NZ_CP150326.1, read on the forward strand.
GATGATCGTCTTGCCGGTGGCCTTCGTGAGGTCATGCAGCAGGCTGATCAGCGCGGTCGTGTCGTCGGCGGCGAGGCCCGAGGTCGGCTCGTCGAGGAAGAGGATGACCGGATCGGTGACGAGCTCGAGCGCGATGTTGACGCGCTTGCGCTGCCCGCCCGAGAGGATCTTGTTCTCGGGCTTGCCGATCTGGAGGTTCTTGACGCCCTCGAGGCCGAGATCCTTGATCGTCTGCTCGACGCGGGCGTCGATCTCGGCCTCGGTGTAGTCGGGCGGGAGGCGGAACTTCGCGCTGTAGCGGACGGCCTCGAAGACGGTGAGCTCCGGGTGGACGAGATCGTCCTGCGGCACGTAGCCGATGGAGCCGCGGAGCGTGTCGTAGATGTTGTAGAGGTCCTCGCCGTTGATGCGGACGACGCCGCTCGTCGGCGGCAGGTAGCCGTTCAGCGTGAGCAGGAGCGTCGTCTTGCCGGCGCCCGACGGCCCCATGAGCGCGATCATGTCGCCCGGCAGCGCCTTGAACGACACGTTGTCGAGCAGGGTCTTCTGCTCGTTCGGGTTGTCCCGGTCGGGGACCTGGAGGACGAGGCTCCACGCCTCGATCTCGTAGAGCGGGCGCCCTGCCCACCGATCGGCGGAGTACTCCTCCTGGACGACCTCGACGGCGCCCGCGCCCCCCATCTCGATCTGGAGGGGCATGGGCCCGATGTAGATCTTCTCGCCGCTCTGCACGGCGATCTTCTGGCCGGGCGCGATGCGGTTGCCGCGGACGTAGGTCCCGTTGGCGCTGCCGCTATCCTCGACGTAGAGCTGCCCGTTGATCGAGTGCAGGAGCGCGTGGTGGCTCGACACCTGGGGGTGGGCGAGCACGATGTCGTTGTCGGGCGTGCGGCCGATCTTCTTGACGTTCGAGCCGCCGCCGGAAAAGTCGAGCTGCCCGAGGACCGTCTTGTTCTTCCTCCCGGGCGCGCCGGCGGCGGGCACCGAGGACGCCGGTTGCGCGGGCTGCTGCGGCGGCGCGTAACCGCCGGCGACGCCTGGCGGCGCGTAACCCCCGGCGCCGGGCTGCTGCGGCGGCGCGTAGCCGGAAGCGGCAGGCTGCGGCGGCAGGACGCTCACCGCGGGCGGGGCGCCGGAGGCGGCCGGCAGCGCGGATTGCCGGGCGGCCTGCGCGAGCTGGACGAGCAGGCTGATCTGGACAGGGACGGGCCCGAAGGCGATGGCGCCTTGCGGATCGATGGGCGTCGGCGAGCCAGCGGCGATGCGCTGCGCGCCCACGTACGTGCCGCTCGTCGAGTTGTGGTCGATGACCATCATGCGATCGAGCGTGACGGTCGCGTGCTGGCTCGAGACGCTCGGGTGCTGGAGCACCAAGGAGGCGCGCCCGGGGTCTCGTCCGATCACGACCTGGCCGGGCGCGGGCGCGAGGCTCCCGGGCGACGCCAGCATCAGCGTGATGGCCGGATGGTTCAGCGGGACCGGCGTCTGCGCGACCACGAACTGGGTGCGGAAGTCGAACGGGACCTGCTCTCCCGGCGAGAGGGGCCGCCCGTTCGCCGACGCCGGCCCTTGCCCGCAGGAGAAGAGCAGCTTGCCACCCCCCTGGTTGACGATGCGCGCGTGCTCGGGCAGGACGCCGGGAGCGACGAGCACCACATCGCAGGTGGGGGCGCTGCCGATCGTGATGCTTGTTTTGCCTAGCCCCGGGATCATGCGGGCCGCGTTTCACCACAGGCCGTCGGGGAGGGCAAGGGAAGAGGCGCGTCCCGTGCGCCGCCTCTCGCCACGCTGGCGCGGTGCCGCTCGCGGGAGAGGAGCGCGCTTCTGCACGCGCGCGGCGATGGGCGCCGTTCGGCGAGAGGCTCTCGCCCGCTGGACGAACGGAGTGTCGGCGCGGAGCGTCGTGACTTCCGGGAACAGGTGGTTCAGCGGGTCACAGATCGAGCAGCATGAAGCCGGCGCGGGCCTCCTCGAGAGAGGGTGTACGGGTCGACTCCGGCACCTCTTCTTCCAGATCCTCAGGCGCGCCATCCATGTCGTCGCCGTGCTCGAGCTCTTGGTCGCCAAGCATGGAAGGACCTCCGGAAAGTTAGGCTAATCCGGAATCCGATCTTTCTTCAATCGCATTCCGCGAGCGGGGCCGTTGCGCGGTGGTCGTCTGAGTTGAGCGAGCCGAGCTCGGTCCTCGTTCTCGTTTCCGTCGCGGTTTCCGCTCATCCGTGCGGGGCGGTGGGTGGGGGGCGGCCTTTCCGCGCCTTTCCGCGCCTTTCCGCGCCTTTCCGCGCCGCGCTCAGCTGCCGAGGAGCTTCCAGAGCAGGAAGACGAACAGCACGAGGATCACGGCCGCGGCCGAGGCGATGAGGGCGATGTAGACGCCGCGCGTGGCGCGCACGGTGCTCGGCACGCTCGATGCCCCGGAGGACGAGACGGGTCCTGAGAAGCTCGGTGCTGGCGCGGGGCGCGGGCCGGTCGCGGCGTACGCGTGAGCATGCAGCGGCGCGGGCGCGAGGTGGGGGGGTGGGGCGGCGGCGACCGGGGGACCACCGGGCGCTGCTGGGTTGTGCCCCGGGAAGGCCACCGAAGGCGGCGGAACATCCTGCTCGGTCGCGTGAAGAGGCGCACCATAGGCGGCGCCGACGTGAGGCGGCGCACCGTACGCGGCGCCAGGATGGTGCGGCGTACCGTAGGGGACGCCAGGAGGGTGCGGCGCGCCGTAGGCGGCGCCAGGAGGGGGCGGTGCGCCGTGGGGGACGGCGGGGTGGGGCGGAGCGCCGTAAGCGGCGCCTGGGTGAAGCGGCGCTCCGAACGAACCAGGCTGATGGGGCGCGGCGCGGCCCATCGGAGACGGCGCAGGAGCGCTCAGGGGAAGGGGAGACAGCACGGCGGGCGCGTCGGGCGCGTTCGGGTAAGCCACCGGGGGATGGGCGCCTGGCACGGTTGGAGGCAGCGCCAGCGCGGAGTCCATCGGCGTGGGCGTCATGGCCGACCCGCCATCGGCCGCCGTGGGGCTCACGGCCTTCGCGCTGGGGGCAGCGGCAAGAGCCACGGGAGGCAGCTCGTCGGTGGCCGTGGGGCTCACGGCCGGCGCGCTGTCGACGGTGGTGGGGCGAAGCCCCGGCGCGCCAAGGGCAGCGCCCGGCGCGACGGCCGGCACGTTGTCGGTGGCTGTCGGCGCGACGGCCGGCACGTTGTCGGTGGCCGTCGGCGCGACGGCCGGCACGTTGTCGGTGGCCGTCGGCGCGACGGCTGGCACGTTGTCGGAGCCCGTCGAGGCCGCGGTCGCCGCGGAGCGGGGGGACGCTGGACGCAGCCCCGGCGCGCCGGTGGAGCCCGCCGGGACCACGGTGACCGCGTCGCTGGTGGGCGCAGGGCGCGGCGTGTCGGGGGAGCCCGTCGGGACCACGGTGATCGCGTTGTTGATGGACGCCGGGTACGGCGCCGGCGCGTTTCCTGCGGCCGCCATGCCCGCCGCCGCGCCGCTCGCGGCCGCAGGAGCGCCATGGCCGTGGGGGAGCGGCGTGCTCGTGGCGTGCTGCTGGCCGATCGCCGCCGCCTCGGACCGGGTCATCGCGACGGTCTCCTGAGGGCGTGAAGCGCGCGCAGGATTGACGCCGTCGCCCGGGCCAGCCGTCCCAGGTGGCCCGTGCGCGATGGTCAGCGAGCGGCCGCCCGTCTCGAGCACCCGGACCATCTGGACGGTGATGTTGTCGTGACCGCCGCGGTGGTTCGCGAGCTGCACGAGCATCCGGCACGCGTGATCGACCGAGCCCGATGCGAGCGCTTGCCGCGTACACCCGAGGATGTCGCCGGGGAGCACGAGGTCGGTGAGCCCGTCGCTCGACTGGATCAGCACGTCTCCCGGGTAGAGCTCCATCGGCTCGGGTCGAACCTCGACCTCCACCTCCGGCCTCATCCCGAGCGCGCGCGTGATCTTGTTCGCGTCGGGGTGGCCGATCGCCTGCGCCTCCGTGAGCATGCCCGCGTCGATCATCCCCTGCACCATCGAGTGGTCGCGCGTGAGGGGGTAGATCTGGTGGCTCCGGATCACGTACGCGCGGCTGTCGCCGACGTGCGCGACATCGACGCCGCGCTCGTGGAGGACCATCGCGACGACGGTCGAGCCGGGCCGGACGCGGTTCTCCGGCGGCCCGCCCAGCTGGTAGACGCGGCGCCCCGCTTCCTCGATCGCGGCCTTGAGCGCCCCGCTCGGATCCACGGTGGCGGGCGTGCGCTCGATCATCTCGAAGATGGTCTGGATGGCGGTGCGGCTCGCCTCGCTGCCGCCATAGTGTCCGCCCATGCCGTCGCACAGGACGCACAGGTAACCGAACTTGGTCTCGGCGTAGCCGCAGGCATCCTCGTTGACCTGCTTGTTCGGGTCCCGACCAGCATCGCTGGCCTGGGCGAACTCGATCTTGAGGTGCGGGGAGGACTCGGTCGGGGGCATCATGGGGGGGCGTCGCTCGGGGCGCGAGAACGGGCCCCGGACACGCTACTCCAAACGGACGCTGAACTCGACGGGGCCGAACCGCAACGACGCGCCGGGTGGCACGAGCGTCCACACGGACGCGGCGATGCGCTGGCCGTTCACGTAGGTCCCGTTGTTGGAGTTCTCGTCCCGCACGAACAGCTGGCCGGCCTCGAGCTTCACGCTCGCATGGGTGCCGGAAACGCGCGGCTCCGACAGCGCGATCAGGCACGAGGCGCCGTCGCGCCCGGCGCGCACCTCGGCGCCGGGGTGCACGGTGAAGATGCCCGCCGGGCCCGAGAGCGTCGCCCGGCTGGCCCCGCCCATGGGAGGGCCCATCATCGGCCCGCCGCCATAGCCGAAGTCGCCCGGAGGCGGCGGCGCGGGCGCGTAGGGCGGAGGCGGCCCGCTCCCCGCCACGATGGGCCTCGGGGGCGCGGCCGCCACCGTGCCGCCGCGTCGCTTCCCGCCGCCGCGGAAGATGGAGACGAGGAGCAGCACGATGACGACCCCGCCGAAGGTCACGCCGCCGATGAGCAGGTACGGCAGCGGCGCCTCCTTCGCCTTCAGCGTGAGGATCTTGTCGGCCGTGACCGCGCTCGTCCGCCGCGCCTGGTTGTCGTAGACGATGAGGCGCGCCGTCATCTGGTCGCCCTTGCCGACGAGGAACTTGTCGGTGTCCGGGAGCTCGAACTCGACGACGCTGTCGCCGGCCGAGATCGCCTTGCCGCGCATCCCGCCCTCGATCAGCGTCCGCTGGGCCTTCTTCGCGTCCTCGAGGTTCCCGCCCTGCAGCGACTGCGGCGCGGCCTGGTTCTTCGGGACCATGTAGATCTCGGCCCGCTGCGCGTTGCCACCCCAGCAGAAGTTGCCGAAGATCTTGATCGTGCCGCCGGGATAGATCGGCGTCTTCTTCGCCGCGCGGTCGGTCGCGTCGCGGTCGATGTCGATCGGCCACGCGGTCGGATCGATGCCGACGGGGACGTTCTGGAAGGTGGCGTCGCCGGCGATCGGCGGATCCGTGTTGATGAAGGCGAGCTTGAACGTCTGCGTGATGCTCGGCGCGACGCACGAGACCCGCCACTTCACGATGTGCATCTTGTTGAAGCGGGTGCGGATCGCGTTGACGATGTTGGCCGCTCGCCGCTGCTGGCCGTCGCGCACCACGCTGAAGAAGCCGCCGATCTCGGTGTTCGCCATCCCTTCCATGAACTCGCGAGCGTTCGCCGTGAACTCCTCGACGAGCTGGCTCGGGAACCAGATCGAGATGACGGGCACCGGCGTCTTCGGCAGGACGTCGTTGTTCTCGGGGAACCGCCCCTTCGTCAGGTACTCGCGGAGGAGGTTCGACGCGGCGGCCGTCGAGCTGGGATCCGCGCCGGCGGAGCCGTTCGAGAGGACCACCATCGCCTGGTGCATCGGCACCTGGACGCCCTGACCTGCGTTGCCGAGCTCCTTGAACGCGTCGGTCGCGGCGTTCTTGATGATCGTGAAGAGCGGGCGCGTGCGGCCCTGCGTCGGGTAGGTGCGCGCGACGCCGGCGATCGCCTGCGCCGCCGCCTGCTTGTTGCTCACCCACTTCGAGTCCTCGACGATGCCGCGATCGTTGAAGAACATCACGTCGACGATGTCGTTCGGCTGCATCGCGTTGACGAACGCGCTCGCGACCGCCTTCGCCTCGTCGAAGCGGTTGCCCATGCTCGACGCGGCGTCGATCAGGATGAGCCACGCCGTCCCGACGCCCGGCTGACCGGCGCTGTCGCCCCACCGCGCCTTCGACTCGAACTTCGCCGGCAGATCCGTGCCGTCGACCGTGACGGAGAGGATCGCGTTCTTGTCCGGGAAGTCGAACGACGAGTAGAGCGCCGACGGCTGCTCGATCGCATCGGCGACGCAATCGAGGTTCGCGTTGCCCGTGAGCGCGGCGCAGTTGCGGGTGAGGTCGCTGAGGCGCTTGTTCTGCACGACCTCGAGCACGGTCGTGAGCACGGGCGAGCCGTCCACGGTGCTCGCGCGCGGGTCGATGCGGAGCACGTGCGCCTCGGGCGCGGCCTCGGCGCGGCGCTGTCCGGCGAGGAGTGCGAGGACAGCGGCTGCGAGCGCGAGGAGCCTCGCGCAGCGCAGGGCCTTGCCCTCGCGCCTGCCGCGACGGGCGGAGGCGCTCATGGAGTGGATCGGGCGAGTCGCGTCATGAGAGGGAGTCATGCGTGGGGATCTCCAGCGGGCGCGAGGGAGCAGAGGAGCGCTCTCTGCGCGAGCGGGGCGGCCGCCGCGCGCTGGCGACGGCTATCCGGTTGGTTTTCACGCAGCCTGGCCGGGGCGCCAGGTGCCGGTCGAACGTCGCGGGGGAAGGGGGCCAGGCTCGGCAACGCCTCTCCTCGTGCGATGGGCCCGTCAGGCCCGCGCCGACACGCTGAGCAGGATGACGCTGAACCCGCCGAAGCGGATCTTGTCGCCATCGCGCAGCTCGCGTCGGCCCTGGAAGCCGATCGCCTCCTCGTTGTGGAACGTCCCGTTGGTGGAGCCGAGGTCGGCGAGGACGAGCCGACCGCCGTCGATCTCGACCGTTGCGTGATGCGTCGACGTCGTCCCGTGCGCTATCTCGATGTCGACCTTCTGCCCTGTCTCGGCGCGGCCGACGATGTTCTTGCCTTGCCAGAGCGGCCAGAACCTGCCGAGCGCGTCGTCCTGGAAGCTGACGAGGAAGCCGGCGAGGGTGCGGCGGCTCTCCTGCCCCGCGGCCCTCGGCGGCGCCGGCGTCGGCGGGCGCACCGCGGGAGGAGGCGGGATGTACGCGGGCGGCGGGCCCGGCGGGGCGATGTTCTGCTGTGGCTGCGGCGGCTCGCCGTAGGCTCCGCTGCCGCTCGCCTGCGGCATCGGCGGCGGCGCGGATGCCCCTTGCTGGTTGGGCGCGTAGGCCGTCTGGTTGAAGGGATCGCCGCTCATCTGGATGCCGTCGAGGGCGATCGGGTGGCCTCCCTCCATGCAGAACGAGCCGCCCGCCGGGATCGCGTGCCCCTGCACGCAGCGCGCGCCCTGCGGCTGCGGGGGCGGACCGAACCCGGGCTGCGGGGGCGGGCCGAAGCCGGGCCGCGGGAGCGGAGGGCCGGGGTAGCTGCCCTGCTGCTCCGGAAAGCTCGGGGCCGAGCCATAGCCGCCGCCCGGCGCGCCGTAGATCGGCGGCTCCGGCGGGAACGGCGGAGGTTTCAGCGGTACCGGAGGAGGCGGCTGGGGCGCCCCGTAACCACCAGGCTGCGGCCCGAAGGGCGGAGGCGGACCGAAGCCGGCCGGGCCGCCCTCGGGCGCCGGCGGGAACCCGGGAGGCGAGCCTGGAGGAGCCCCGAAAGGCGCCGGCGGGGGCGGACCAAAACCGCCGCTCGGCGAGCCATAGTTCGGGGGAGGCTCGGGGGGCGCCCCGAAGCCCGGAGCAGGAAACGGCGGAGGAGGCGGCGGCGGAGGAGCCCCGAACGCTCCAGGCCCGGACGGGGTGAGCGGCGAGGCGCACACAGCGCAGAATTTATCGGCGGGGGTCGCGGGCGCACCGCAACGCGGACAGAGCATGGTGATCCTTCTCGGGTTTCGCGGCGCTGGGGCACCGCCGCCGCGAGCATACCGTGGCCGCTCGGCCGAGGATCAAGGAAGAAGTATGCGGGAACCCTTGCTACAGGCCGGCAACGCGGTGCGTGCGCGCGCATGCAGGCGTCATCGCCCGGCGCGCAGCTGCTTCCGCGCTGTGCCATGGATGCCTGCGCGCGCGATCGAACCAGGGAGCCGGCTGTCCCCCTGGCAATCTGCTCTGCGGGAGCGCTCTCCTCGCGGCCGGGGCGCCGGCCGGCGGGATCAATCCTTTGCGTCGCGGACGCGAGCGGCCTTGCCTGCCAGGTTGCGCAGGTAGAAGAGCCGCGAACGGCGGACCACGCCACGCGAGACGATCTCGACCTTGTCGATGCGGGGGCTGTGGAGGAGGAACATGCGCTCGACGCCGACCGTGAAGCTCACCTTGCGCACGGTGAAGGTGCTCCGGACCCCGGCGCGGTGGCGCTTCAGAACGACACCCTGGAACACCTGGATGCGCTCCTTCTCGCCCTCGACGATCCGGTAGTGGACGCGCACCGTATCGCCGACCCGGAAATCCGGGATCCCCTCGCGGAACAGGGGAGCTTCGATCTTCGCGAGGATGTTCGAGGTCTGCATGGTCGGTCAATCCTTCAAAGGGTCGGGGATCCGTCTTCGCGGTCCCGTGCCCGTGCTCAAGGGGGCTGGGCCGCCGCCGTTCGTGGACTGCGTCCGGCGGAGCGGGGGCCGCGCGCGGCCCTCGTGCTTCACGCGATGAACGCAGATGGAACCCGGTTGCGGTTCCGGGAGAACATGGGCGCGAGCGCGTGCCCGCGCACCTCCCCGGGGGGTACCGGAGAGGTGCGGCATTATGCATGCGGGCGATCCGGTGTCAACGCCGGCAGCGGCGCAGTCGCTCTTGATGCGCGCGTCTGGTGCGCGTTTGGTGCGCGCGTCGTGCCGGGCCTTCTGCCTCAGCGGCGAACGGGGATGATCTGCACGCGGCGGGCCTCTCCCTCGCCGTCGCTCTTGGTGACGACGCCCGGGAACTTCGCCAGCGCCAGGTGGACGACGCGGCGGTCCTGCGGGTTCATCGGCTCGAAGGTGATGATCTTGCCCTCCTCGACCGCCTGCTTGCCCAGCCTGCGCGCCATGGAAGAGAGCGTGTCCTCGCGCCGCTGCCGGTAGCCCTCGGCGTCGATGATCACATGACGCCGCTTCTTGCCCGGCCGGTTGATCACGCGGTTGGCGAGGAACTGCAGCGCCGAGAGCGTCTGCCCCTTCTTGCCGATCACGCGGCCCGCGTCCTTCCCCTCGATCTCGAGCCGGATCTCCTCGGGCGGATCCTCCTCCTCGTTCTCGAGGAGGTCGACGGTGCAGTCCATGCCCATCGCCGCGAGCACATCGATGACGAAGTCGAGCGCGACGTCGGCGCGCCCGTCCTCCTCGAACTCGGCCGCGTCGTCAGCGCCCTGCGCCTCGGCATCGACATCCGCTGCGTCGATTCCCCTTTCGGCAACTTCACTATCCACGGACACGTGCTTTTCCCTTTCCGAGAGCAGGGGCCGACTTGTCGTCGTCGCCCGGAGTCTTCTTCATCGCGGATTGGGGCTCCGCGCTCGCGATCTCTCGCACCTGGATGCCGCCGGCCCGTTCGTTCTTCGCCTTCAGGTAGCGCTCGACGAGCACCTGCTGCCCGATGCCGAGCCAGGTGTTCGTCAACATGTAAACGCCGAGGCCGGCCGGGAGGAAGAGCATCATCGCGGTGAAGATGCCGGGCATCAGGTACATCATCATCTTCTGCTGCGCCGGGTCGCCCTGCGGGGGCATGAGCTTCTGCTGGATGAAGCTCGAGCCGCCGAGGACGATGGGAATGATGTAGTACTTTCCCGGGGCCGACAGGTCCGGAATCACGGGGCCGAACGGGGTGTGGTAGAGCTCCACCGCGGTCTGGAGCGCGGTGTAGAGGGCGAACCATACCGGCATCTGGAGCAGCATCGGGAAGCAGCCGACGACCGGGTTCGCGACCTTGTTCTTGCGCCAGAGCTCCTGCATCGCGAGGCCGCGCTGGGCGGCGTCGTCCTTGTACCTCGCGTTGATCTCATCCATCTCCGGCTTGAGCTTGCGCATCGCCGCAGCGCTCTTGATCTGCTGGATGCTCAGCGGGAAGAGCAGGAGCCGGACCGTGATGGTGAGCAGGACGATGGCCCAGCCCCAGCTGCCCACGGCGCCGTGGAGGACATAGAGGTACGAAACGAGGAGCTTCGCGATCGGCGAGAACCAGCCGAGGTTGATGACCTCGCTCACCCCGTGGTCGACGGCGGCGAGCAGCTCGCGCTCCTTCGGCCCGGTGAAGGACAGGAGCTTGTAGGTCACCGCGCCGCCGGGCGCGAGCTCGTGCTCCGGATAGGCGAGCCGCGCGCGATAGACGTGCCCGTAGTTCGGGTCCTTGCCCTTGTCCTGGAACTTCGATGAATCCCAGATGTCTTCGATCTGCGTCTCGGCCGTGGGCTGCCCTGGCCCCTCCAAGGGGATCGCGATCTTGCTGAAGTAGCTGCTCGAGACCGCGGCGAACCGCGCGTTGCCCGGGGTGCGCCGCCAGCGCTCGGCGGTGAACTCCGGGTCCTTGAAGTCGCCGGGCTCGAAGGCGTCGGGGAGCTGGCGCTCGGTCTTCTGGTCGGTCGCGGCGACCGTCTCGGTGATCCATTCCGAGATCATGCCGAGATGTCCCTCCGTCTCCTTCTGGGTTCGCCACGATGTCTGCTCGACGGCGAGCCGGTGCTTGCGCGGCTCCTGCGCGAGGTTCTCGACCGTCATCTGCACCGAGAGCTCGAAGGGGCGCCCCGTGGCCGCGACGATCTTGGTGAGCCTCGTCGCGTCGTCGGCGTAGGTGAACGTGCAGCTCTTGCCGTCCTGCGCCGAGAGCTTCCAGTCGAGGTCGTCGAACGGCACCTGCTGCGCGCTGCCGCCGGGCAGGTGCAGGTCCGTCCTGAGAGGCATCCGCGACTCGAGCGAGGTCGTGACCAGGTCCATCGGCCTGCGCTCGCCGTTCCCCGTCGTGTATTTCGGGTCCGTCATCCAGAGGTGCCGGAGCGACCCGCCTCGCGTGGACAGCTCAGCCTTGAAGCGATCTCCGTCGATGGCGCACGTCTCTTCGGGGGCGCGTTCTGCGGGGGCCGTGCTGTCCTTGACGTCGAGCGGCTGGAGCTGCGGCGCGCCCTCACCGAAGAGGAGCGGCTTGCCGAACTGGAAAAACAGGATGATGGCGAGGCCGAGGAACAGCCATTTGGCGATATTGCTGCGTTCCATGAAGTCCTTCGTCGATCCCAGGATCTCGAGCCGCGCCCTTCGCTGCGGGCGTCTCGTGACGCCTCACGAGGCTGCCCAGGGTCGCTTCGTGCGGGCTTCGCTCCGCGGCGTGTCGGGCGCCGTGCCGCAGGGGGCCTTGTCGATGGCCGAGGGGGATTAGTCCATGAGGGTGACCCGGCCGCTGAAGCCCGCTCGACAAGGGGATGAGGCGTGCGAGGCGAGCTCCGCGCCAGTAGACGAACAGCGTGTCGTATCCCGCGGGTCAGCGTCCCGTTGACGCGGCATCCGAGCAGCCGCGGCACGGCGAAGACGAGGTGGTGGCGGAGGGTCGAACCCGCCTGGATGAAACGGGTGACACCTACACAGTCGCTTGAGCGAAAGCAAGCTCCCCCGGAGCGCCCCGTGGTCCACGATGCAGGCGGCGGCGTAGCGCGAGCAGGAGGGCTCGAACCGACAGACCGGGCCCATCAACGCCACGATGAGCCTGGAGAGCGTCATCTGGTAGGCGCGGATCAGCGCGAGGAGGAGCGTCGCCAGCATGCGGTGAGCCGTGAGAGAGCGAGGAGCTTGGGGCCCAGCGCACCACGGCGCAAGGTATGCCGTGCCATCTTCTAGCTGTCGGTCGGGTCGGTCGGGTCGGTCGGGTCAGTCTGGTCTGGCGCGGGCGCTGGTGGATCGCTTGCGCTGCGCTCGGCCATGACCTCCGTTCGCGCGCGTGGCGCGGCGGTGAGCGCCTCCTTCGCCCGGCGGCGGAGCACCGGAACCACGCCACGAAGCTCCGCGAGGACGTCATCGAGGCCGAGCGAGCCGGCGCCAGTGCGGAGGATCACCACGATGTCGACGCGCTCCGGGAAGAGCTCCGGGAATCTCCGGAACGCCTCCCTGAGCAGGCGCTTCGCGCGGTTGCGCGCCACAGCGCCGCCCACCTTGCGCGAGGCGACGAGGCCCAGGCGAGGCGCCCTGGATGGGACAGGCGCGGCAGCGCTCTTCGTGCCGCGGGGGACCCCGCCGTGAGCAGCGCCCTCGGTGGGGGCCGCGACGAGGAACAGCAGGTGGCGGGTGCTGACGCGATGACCACCGTTCTGGATGCGGACGAATTCTGCCCGCCTGCGAATGCGGCGCTCGCGCGGGAACGAGGAGGAGGACGCCGACGAGCGCGGTTGCGCTGGCGCCATCACCGCCGCGTTACTTCTTGTAGATGGTGGGCGCGAGCCGGGCGCGGCCCTTGCGGCGGCGGTTGTTGATGACTTTGCGACCGCCGGCGGTCGCCATACGCGCACGGAAGCCGTGGGTCCGGGCGCGGCGGGTGTTATGGGGCTGGTAGGTGCGCTTCATGGCTGGTGGTCCCTCGGTCTGGACCGCGAACGGCGGCATCCTGGCCGCACGTCAAGCGGGCGCGCAAGAAAGCACGGCATTTGGCCCAGGTCAACAGCAGACGACGTGGTGACGCGCGGTTACGCGCGGTTACGCGCCTTGCCCGGGTTCGCCGTTCTCTCTCACCTTTCTAGAGGCCTGGGTTAGCGTGTAGCCTCCGATCGACCGCAACGGTCGTTCAAGAGCGGGTCACAGGAGGGAATTTGACGCGCACCGGAGGACATGAGGGGGAAAAGCAGCACGCGCCCGCACGGGGCGTCAAGCGACGCGCGCTGGCGGCTGCTGCGGCGGGAGCCTTGTTCTTGAGCGCGCTCCCTGTGAGCGCGCAGACGAGAACGTTCTACCTGGACCGGCTCTACATGGCCGGCGCTCCCGACGACTCGATCGCGCTCTGGCGACCGCAGGTGGCGCCGGAGACGCGCTTCTTCGGGCAGTTCGGGCTCGGCCTCGGCCTCAATCCCTTCCGGGTCGAGAACATGCTGAATGACGACCAGGCCGCGGGGCGGTTCAGCAGGGAACACGGCTCGCCGGTGTCCTCGCAGCTCATCGGCTACTTCAACGGGGGCGTCGAGCTGCTCGACCGCTTCTCGTTCCAGGTGGGGCTGCCGATCATCGCCCTCCAGACGAGCAACCCGACGAACGACCCGAGCGTCGCCGGCGCAGAGGACGCGGCGAGCCCGGCGACCGCCGCGCTCATGGACATCCGGCTCGACGGGCGGGCGATCCTGTACCGCACCGAGGATCGCTTCTTCAAGCTGGGCGCCAACGCGACGGCATGGGTGCCGACCGGCAGCAAGCTCTCGTTCTCGGGCGACAACGCCGCGAGCGCGATGATCGGGCTCTCGGGTGAGATCGATCTCAAGTCGATGTTCTTCGTCCTGAACACCGGGGTGCACTTCCGTCCGTACTCATCGCTCAACGACTTCGCCGTGACGAACGAGTGGAGGTGGGGGATCGGCGGCTTCCTCCCGCTGCGGAACGGGGCGCTGCGGCTCGGCGCGCAGATCTTCGGATCGACGGGCCTCGGCCGCGGCACGACGTTCAGCGGCGACAACACGCCGCTGGAGTGGATGGCCGAGGGGCGGCTCGCGCTCGATCAGCGGAAGAAGGGGTGGCTCGGGGTCGGCGCCGGAACGCGGCTGTCGGGCGGCTACGCGCCGGATTTCCGGATGGTCGCGGTCGTCGGCTACTCGTTCGGCATCAAGGATGTCGAGCCCGCGTCTCCCGGCAGGCGCTTCCAGGCGGTCCCGCCGCGCGCCGCGGATACGGACAAGGACGGGCTCCCGGACGACATCGATCTCTGCCCGACCGATCCCGAGGACGGCAAGCCGCCGAACGCCGACGACGGCTGCCCGGCGCTGCCCGATCGAGACGGCGACGGCATCCCCGACACCAGCGACAAGTGCCCGGATCAGCCCGAGGATTTCGACAAGATCAACGACGCCGACGGCTGCCCGGAGGACGACGCCGACGAGGACAGCATCGCGGATGCGAAGGACGCCTGCCCCAAGGAACCGGGCCAGCCGAGCCCCGAGCCGACGAAGAACGGCTGCCCGCAGTTCATCCGTCGCATCACGGGGTCGAGCGAGATCCAGATCCTGAAGCAGGTGCAGTTCGCGACCGGCAGCGCGAGGATCCTGCAGAACAGCTACAGCATCCTGGACGAGGTCGTCCGGCTCTTGAAGGTGAACCCCGAGATCACGCTCGTCGCGATCGAGGGCCACACCGACAACCGGGGCTCAGACCAGCTCAACGAGAAGCTCTCGAACGATCGCGCTCACTCGGTCAGGACGTACCTGATCGAGCGGGGCGGCATCGATCCCGCCCGGCTCACGGCGGCGGGCTTTGGTCCGAAGCGGCCGATCGACGACAACAACACCGAGGCTGGGCGCCAGAAGAACCGGCGCGTCGAGTTCCACATCCGCGAGAGCAACACGGGCGGGAACAAGGCTGGCGGCGACAAGGGTGGCGGTACCGTCACGCCGTAGGTGGCCCATCCGGACGGCGCGCGCGGGAGCCCTGCTGTGCATGGTGCTCTCGCCGGCGTGCCGCCCTGAGCAGGGCACGCCATACCGCTGCAGCTGCACCTTCGTCACGGACTTCGACGACGACTCGAGGCTCGACGTGGAGGTCTGTGCTCCGAGCGACGCCCGCGCCGAAGGCGTCGGACGTGGATGCGCGCAGACCCACGCGCCGGGCCCGGTGTCCGGATGCACCTGCGGAGGCGCCCCGGATCGCGGCCCGTGCGAGCTCAACGCGTGCCGCGTTACGCCAGCAGCGCCTTGAGGTCGGCCGCCGTCGTGACGGGCGCCGAGCACGTCCGCCCGCGACATGCGTAGGCGACCGCCCCGTCAGGGCGCGCGGGCTTGCCCTCGGCGACGACCTTCACCGCCGCGGCGCTCTCCGGCCGAGCTGGATCCACGAGCACGATCGCCCGGTTCGGCAGGTACGCCTTGAACGCCTCGCGCGCGAGCTCGGCCGCCGACGCCGAGCCCGCCTCGCCGACCACCACGACCGTCACTGCACCGCGCGTCAGGCGGTCGAGAACGCACACGGTCTGGCCGAGACCGAACGAGTTCTCGAGCGCCGTCGGCGCGAGGACGTCCAGCTGCCGCTCTGCCGGTGAGAGGTAACGCTCGTCGGCGATCTCGGAGAGGCGCAGGCAGAGGAGCGCCGCCATCGAGGCGGCCGAGGGCGCCGCCTGGTCGTAGATGTCCTGCGTGCGCGCGATCAGCGCGTCGCCGTCGTCCGGCGTGAAGAAGAACCCGGGCGCGGCCTCGTCCCAGTGGTGCGCGATCATCGCGTCGGCGATCGCGCGCGCGACGTCGACGTAGCGCGGGTCGGAGGTGGCCTCGTACAGGTCGAGGGCCGCGTTCCCGAGGTACGCCTGGTCGTCGAGGAACCCTGGCCGGACGTCGCCCACGGCCGCCCCGGAGCCGCCTCGCTCGCTCTTCGCGCCTGCAGGCGCGCCGTCCTTGAGATAACGGCCGACGCGGCCGCCGCGGATGAGCTTCCGATCGAGCAGCGCGAACGCGCGCGCCGCGGCGTCGACCCAGGCGGGCTCGTCCAGCGCGCGCCCGGCGTCGGCGAGCGCCCCGATGAGCAGCCCGTTCCAGCTCGCGAGCACCTTGTCGTCGCGCGCCGGCCGAGGCCTCGCGTCGCGCGCCGCGAGCATCGCGACCCTGGCGCGCGCGAGCGCATCGCGGCACCGATCGAGGTGGGTCGCGGAGCCACCTCCCGCGCCGTCGTCGATGACCGCCGCGGCCTGCTCGAGCGTGCGGTGCTGCGAGAGCACCGTCGCGCCGCTGTCCTCGAAGTTGCCCTCCTCGCTGATGCCGAAGACGAGGCGGGCCACGTCGTACGCGAGCTGATCCTCGCCGACGGCGTCGCGGAGCTGATCGAGCGTCCACACGAAGAACTTGCCCTCGCGCCCCTCCGAGTCGGCGTCCTGCGACGCGTAGAAGCCGCCCTCCGGGTCGCGCATCTCGGCGAACAGGTAGCCGACGATCTCGCGCGCCGTCTCGGCGTAGATCGGCTTCTTGAACGCGCGGAACCCGTCGGCGTAGAGGCGCAGGAGCAGCGCGTTGTCGTAGAGCATCTTCTCGAAGTGGGGCACGAGCCAGCGCTCGTCCGTCGAGTAGCGGTGGAAGCCGCCGCGCAGGTGATCCCAGATGCCGCCGTCCCGCATCCTGTCCAGCGTGAGCTCGACGCCCTCCGCCGCGACGCGATCGCCCTCCAGCACGCCGCGGCGGAGCAGCACGTCGAGCGCCATCGTGTTCGGGAACTTCGGCCGCGATCCGATGCCGCCGTGGCGGGGGTCGAGGCGCGCGAGCAGCTGCCGCGACGCGCGCCGGAGCAGATCGGACGACGCGGGCGCGACGACGCCTGCAGCGCGCGCCGGCGCGCGCTGAGCGCGCTCGATGGCATCGGTGATCTCCTGCGCCTGCTGCTCGACGTCGTCGCGCCGGTTCCTGAAGGCGTCGGCGATCTTGTCGAGAACCTTCGGGAAGCCGGGCATGCCGAGCGCGTCCTTCGGCGGGAAGTACGTGCCCGCGAAGAAGGGGCGCTGATCCGGGGTGAGGAACACCGTCAGCGGCCAGCCGCCGCTCCGGCCCATGAGCTGCACGACGAGCTGGTAGATGTGGTCGAGATCGGGCCGCTCTTCCCGGTCGACCTTGATGTTCACGAAGAGGTCGTTCATGTGCCGGGCGATCGCCTCGTCCTCGAACGACTCGCGCTCCATCACGTGGCACCAGTGGCAGGCGGCGTAGCCGATGGACAGGAGGATCGGCTTGTCCTCTCGGCGAGCGAGATCGAGGGCCTCGGCGCCCCACGGGTACCACGCGACCGGGTTGTGCGCGTGCTGCAGGAGGTACGGCGACGACTCGCTCGCGAGCCTGTTCTTGTGGGCTGCCATGGGCCCCACGTAGAGCCGGGCGCGGGGGGCCGCCAGCCGTCCCGCGGCGGTCGCCGGCGCTACGCCCGCTCCAGCACCAGCGCGCAGTTGTGCCCGCCGAAGCCCGCCGAGCACTTCACCGCGTGACGCAGATCGACCGCCCGCCGCTCCCTCACGACGTCCAGGGAGCACTCCGGATCGAGCTCATCCACGTTGATCGACGGGTGCAGCAGCTGGTCGCGCAGCGAGCACACGACCGCGATCGTCTCGACGGCGCCGGCGCCGCCGAGCAGGTGCCCGATCATCGACTTGGTCGCCGAGATCGGGATGCGCGCGAGGCGCTCGCCAAAGACGCGCCGCAGCGCGAGCACCTCGGCGGCGTCGCCCTGCGGCGTCGAGGTCGCGTGCGGGTTGATGTAGCCGATCGCCTCCGGCGCCGTGCCCGCCCTGGCGAGGGCGCGCTCCACCGCGAGCGCGAGCCCGAGCCCCCCCGAGTGCGGCCGCGTGAGGTGCTCCGCGTCCGTGGTCATCCCGAAGCCGGCCACGACGGCGAGCGGCTTCGCGCCGCGCGCGAGCGCGTGCTGCTCCTCCTCGAGCACGAGCGCGCCTGCTCCCTCGCCCATCACGAAGCCCTGGCGGCGCCGGTCGAACGGGCGGCTCGCGCGCGTCGGGTCGCCGTCGACGGCCCTGGCGAGCGCCTTCGCATTGCCGAACCCCGCGACGGTGTTGAGCCGCGTCGCGGCCTCGGCGCCCCCCGCGACCATCACGTCGGCCTCGCCCGCCTCGATCATGAGGGCCGAGGTCGCGATCGAGTGCGTGCCCGTCGCGCACGCGCTCGCGAGGTTGTACGACGGCCCCATGAGCCCGTATCGCATGGAGATGAGCGCCGCCGCGCCGTTCGGCATGACCCCCGGGATGAAGTAGGGCGACACGGCCCGCGGCCCGCGCGCCGCGCTCCTGCCGACCTGCTCTTCAAAGATCTCGACCGACCCCATGCCCGTGGACATCAGGCACCCGACGCGGGTCCGGTCGATGCCGCTCGCCGGCGCTGCGGCGGCGAGCGGCGGCGCGCCCTGTGCCCGCGCGCCCGCGCGCTCCGCCGCCTCGTCCTCCGCGCCAGAGGCGCGCTCGATCGGCACGATGCCGGCCTCGCGCAGCGCCTCCACCGCGGCCGCGAGGCTGAAGTGGGTCACGCGGCCATAGATCTCCGCCTCCTTGGGCGACAGGTACCTCCCGACATCGAACCCCTTCACGCTGGCTGCGATGTCGCTGCGGAGCCTGTCGACGGGGAAATCGCGGATGTAGTCCACGCCGGATCTGCCGGCGAGGAGGTTTTGCCAGGTGGTCGCGACGTCGTTGCCCAGCGGGCAAACGGCTCCGATCCCGGTCACGACGACGCGCCTTCGCATCGGACTGCTCTTGCTCGTTGGAGGGAGGTGGAAGGTTCAGGCGGACAGCGCCTGGGGCGCAGTGTTGTCCAGGTTGGGAGCGCTTGCGAGGCCCTCGATCGAGGGGTCACGGCGCTCACCGCCGCGGCGAAGATCGAGCGCGGTGCGCTGGGCGGCAAGCATCTCGTGCCGGTTCACGCCGAGGTACTTGAGGATCGGCATGTAGACCTTCTGGATGAACACGTTCCGGTCGACGCCGGCCTCGCGCATCTTCAGGATGCGCGAGTCGTAGTCGGGGACGATCCCGACGCCCGGCATCTCGAAGTTCGCGAACACGTGCGCCATGTCCGTGAGCGTCCCCGGCCGGTCCTCCTCGAGCAGCACCTTGATGACGCTCTGGTAGAAGCGGCAATGGGCGATCTCGTCGCGGGCGATGTAGTCGTAGATCGTCCGCAGGCACTCGTCGCCCTCCGTCGCGGCCCGCTCCCGGTGCTTCACGTAGATGACGAACGTCGCCATCTCCTGCACGCAGCCGTAGAACGTCATCTGCCGCGGCGTGTGGAACGGGAGGTCCCACTTCTTCGCGAAGATCTTGTGCTGCAGATCGCTGAGCTGCTCCTCCGTGCGCTTGCCGGAGCGCAGGAGGTACTGCATCAGCGTGAGCGAGTGCTTCGACTCTTCATAGGCCCAGTTGGCCTGGAACCACGCCTGGCCGAAATACTTCCGCACGAGGTTGATGCCGTTCGCCACGTAGTCGGGCAGGTACATCTCGACCGAGCAGAAGGTCTCCGCGCACAGGGCGAGCTCCTCGCTCGCGTCCTTGTTCACGCGCTCCCACGGGATGTCCTGGAAGACGTTCCAGCGGCGCTCGCGCTCCGCCTTCTCGAAGAACGTCATGTACTCCTGGAAGATCTTCTCCTCCAGCTGGCTCATACGGTCGCCTCCAGCCGCTCTCCGACCTTCTTGCAGAGGTCGCCCACGGTGATGAGCTCGACCAGATCCTCGTCCGGAATCATGATCCCGAGCTCGGTCTCCATCTCTCCCACGATCTGCATCATCGAGAGCGAGTCGATGCCGAGCTCCGTGATCACAGACGTCGCGGTGACATTGGGGAACTCGCGCTTGTCCACCCGGGCGGCAACCGTCTTGAAAATCTCGAGCAGATTGGTCTTGTCCGTCATGGTTCAGTCGATCCTGCGAAGCTCGTATTGAGCGAGGGAGCTGTAGTGCTTGTCGAACGCGTTCACGCACGTCGACAGGTAACGATCGTAGTCGTCGAAGACCTTGTCCCCCCACGTCGACCGGATGGTCTTCTCGTTCAGCCGGAGCCGGCGGAGCCACTCCGCGGTGGTGCGCTGGTAGTGCTCGCGCCGCGTGTTCACCTGCATGACCTCCCAGTAGGGGTTCGCCGCCTGGATGATGTCCTCGAGCCGAGGGTTCAGGCCGCCGGGGAAGATCTCCTTCGTGACGAAGTAGATGTCCTCCAGCTCGTTCCTCGTGCCGGCGGGGAGCCCGCCCCAGGGCGTCATCCGCGGCGTCCGGTTGCGGAGGATGGTCTGGAGGCCGAACCAGGCGCCCTTGTTCGTGAGCTCCCAGGCCTTCTTGAAGTAAGCCCGATAGATGTCGATCGCCTTGCCCTGGCGCGCCTCCTCCGGCGAGCACAGGTGATCGATCATGCAGATCGAGATGAGGCTGTCGAACCGCTCGGCCGTCGCGAAGGTCCGGAAGTCGCCGCCGACCACCTCGACGCCGGGGATCTTGCGGGCGTTCACCTCGGCGGCCTGCGCGGTGGACAGGGTGACGCCGACCGCGCGCGTCACGCCGCGCGCCGTCGCCACGTACTCGAGCGCCGCGCCCCAGCCGCAGCCGATGTCGAGCACCTTCCTCCCGGGCCCCGCCTTGGCGAAGTCCGACAGGATCCGGAGCTTGTTCAGCTGCGCGGCCTCTAGCGACTGCTCGGGGGACTCGTAGACGGCGCAGGTGTAGTTCATGCGCTCGTCGAGCCAGAGCCTGAAGAACTCGTTCGAGACGTCGTAGCTGACCTCGACCTCGGCCTTACTGGATCCCATCGATGACTCCTTCGACACGTGCCGGGGCGCCGCCCGCGCGACCCCCTTCGGTTCGCGACGCCGGTCCGCTCGCGCGGATCGCGTCGCCATGGGGAGAGGGCGTCGCGCCCTCGTCAATATCCGAGGCGACCTCGAGCTCGCCGGCCTCGAAGCGCCGCTTCATCTCGCGGCGCCGCACCTTGCCGCTCGACGTCTTCGCCAGCGTCCCACGCTTGATCAGCGCGACCTCGGACAGCTGCACGCCGAGCTGGGCACGCACGGCCTGGGTGATCGCCTGCGCGACGCCGGCCACGCTCCGCTTGGCCTCGGCGACGACGATCGCGCGCTCGGCCCCCTCGGCGGTGAGGCACGAGAACGCGACGCAGTGGCCGTCGCGCACCCCCTCGACGGAGGACGCGATGCGCTCGATGTCCTGGGGGAAGTAGTTCTTGCCGCCCAGGATGATGAGGTCCTTGGAGCGACCGCACAGGTATACTTCGCCGGCGACGGTATAGCCGAGATCGCCTGTCCGCAGCCAGCCCCCTCCGAACGCCGCCTCGGTCGCCTCTGGCTCGTTGAAGTAGCCGGCGGCGACGCTCGGGCCGCGCACCCAGATCTCCCCGACCTCACGCGGGCCGAGCGGCGATCCGTCAGGGCCCGCGATGATGAGCTCGTGGCAGGGGAGGGGGCGACCGCAGGAGACGAGCTCCAGCGACGCGCCGCCGTTCGTGGGCCACGCCTTGCCGGCCTGCATCGCCTTCGCGTCCACGCGATCGGTGGTGAGCGGGGCCTTGAGGTCGCTGAACGTGATCGCCAGCGTGGCCTCGGCCATGCCGTACGAGGGAAGGATGCTCTCCGGGCGGAGCCCCCGCTCGCTGAAGCGGCGGAGGAACGCGCGGAGCACGTCGGCCTGGATCGGCTCGGCGCCGCACCCGAGCGCGCGCACGCAGGAGAGGTCCCAGCTGCCCGCCTGCGCGTCGGTGACGGCGCGCGTGGCGAGGGCGAAGGCGAAGTTCGGGGCAAAGGTGATCGTGCCGCGGAACCTGTGGATCGCGTCGAGCCAGAGGGACGGGCGGCGGATGAACGCCGTCGTCGGCAGGAACATCACCGGCACGAGCGCGTAGAGCGGCGCGATGACGAAGCCGATGAGCCCCATGTCGTGGTAGAGGGGCAGCCAGCTGACGCCGCGATCTTCCGGCGTGGAGCGCAGCCCGTCGAACATGATGGCGTGGCTGTTCACCGTCAGGTTGCGGTGGGTCACCATCACGCCCTTCGGCCGCGAGGTGCTCCCCGACGTGAACTGCAGGAACGCGAGGTCGTCGAGGGACACGCGCCAGGGCTCGGCCGCGTGCGGTGCGTCGGATGCGTCGAACGCGTCCAACCCATCGCGCGCGCGCAGGTCGCGCTCGAGGACGACGCGCAGGCCTGGCAGGGCCTCACGGCTCTCTCCGTTCGCCGCGAGGTAGGCGTCGATCATCTCCTTGAGCTGCTCGTTCGTGACGAGCACGCTGGCGCCTGACGCCTCGAGGATGTGCTGCACCGTCTCGCCGTACGCCTCGAGCTTGGCCAGCGACTGCGGCGGGTACATCGGGACGGCGACGATGCCTGCCGTCAGCGCGCCCACGAAGGTCAGGACGAACTCGTCGGCCTCCGTCAGGATCAGCGCGACGCGGTCGCCCTTGCGGAGCCCGAGCTTGCGAAGGGCGTAGGCCCGGCGCCTCGCCTCGACCCAGAGCTCGGCGTAGCTGATCGCTCGCTCCTCCCCGGAGCTGCGAACGAACGTGACTGCGCGGTCGGCGTGCACCGAATTCTGCTGAAGGACTTCGACGAACGTGCGCATAGGCTCTCTGGCGGCTCAGGTCGGCCGGACGTCGTGATCCGTCCGATAAGGACAACGGGGGCCTGAGTGAGCGCAGCCATAAGCGAAAATCGAGCCAGGGCAAACAGAAAACACGGGAATCCAGGGTTTGGGCTGATTCCGCCGTGAACGCCTCTGAGCCCACCGGGCGCCATGGTCATAGGTGACGAAAAATCGTGCGCAGAGTGCGTCGAATATTCGTCACATCGGCCCCTGAGTGCGAATCGAGGTTCGCGTGGCTCGAGAGCCACACCGGGCCGATTGCACCGACCCAGGTTGAGGGTGCCGCCGACCCAGGTTGAGGTTGCCAGCGCCGACCCAGGTTGAGGGTGTCTGGTTGGGCCGCTGAGACGCCGACGCGGCTTCGGGGGCGGGCGCACAAAATGCAAGGAGGCGCCGGTCTCCCAGCGCCTCCCGCTCTCATGCGCGACGTCGCCTGCTACTCGGCGTCGTCCAGGCCCATGTGGCCCGCCGCCTCATCGTCATGGGCGTCTTCGCCCTTCTTGTCGTCCTTCTTCTCGGCCTTCTCGAACCTCTTCGGCTCTGCGATGGCCCAGTCGGCCGACCACGACGACAGCACGTAGATCGTGCCGTCGCCGCCTTCCTTCGTGGCGTAGCGGCTCGAGCCCTTCGCGGTCTTGCCCACCTTGACGGTGAAGTCGCCCGCGTTGTCCTTCAGCTTGATCGTGATGATGCCGCCGTTCGAGGCCGCCGCGTCGAGCCCCGTGTCCGACTTCTCGTCGCCGAAGTCCTCCGCGCCGAGGTTCTTGTAGGCGCGCAGCAGGTCCTTCACCTTGGCCTCGTCGAACTTCTCCCACTTCGCGGAGGCCGCGCCCAGCTTGCCGCCCTTGTCGCGCTGAGCGAACGTGCCGGCCCACTTGTCGCCGTTCTTCGAGAAGCTGAACAGGCCGTTCTTGTTCTCGACCGAGACCTGGATAGCGTTCTCGTCCTCGAACTTGAGGATCGACGTCTCGCGCCAGTTCTTGGGCTCCCGCGTGTAGAGGTAGCTCGAGTAGCCGCCCGCGACGTAGACGCCGTCCTGCCCGTCGACGCGCGCCATCTGCCCGCGCGAGCCGCTCTTGCCGAGGTACAGGTCGAGCGCCTTCTCCTCGCCCTTGTACGCGACGACGTGGACCGCCTTCTCGTCCGTGAGCTCGTACTGAGGGTACGTGCCGCTCGTCCGGTCGATGACCTCCTTCAGCTTGAGCTCCTTCAGGTTGTCGAGGAGGCTCCGCACGTTCGCCGCGTTCGCCTTGGCGTTGACGGGCTTCGTGACCTCCCACGTGTCGCCCTTCTTCTCGAGCGTCACGTCGGACTTGTCGGCGTTCTTGATCGCGATCTTCGTGACCTTCTCGACGTCTTCCTTCGAGATCCCCACCTTCGGCAGATCCGCCGTGGCGGCGGTCGCCGAGTGCGCGGCGAGCTCGTCCTTCTGCTTCTTCTGCGTGAAGTACACGCCGAGGCCGAGGAGCGCGAGGACGGCGAGGGCGATGTAGATTCTGTGCTCGGTCTTCATGGCTCTTTCACCCGATGGGGCTCTGGCTCAGTCGAGCGTGATGTTCTCGCGGGCGTTCTCGCGACGCCGCCACCGGATGAGGCCGAACACGGCGAAGAGCGCCGCCGGCAGGAGCGTCAGCGTCCACTGCACGCGCTGCTGCACGGTCTTGCGCTCCGCCCGGTACTCCTCGGCCTTCTTGGCCAGGGTGGCCTCGTCGTCCGTGGCCTCCTGCTTCGGCTTCTCGATGCCCGCGTAGGTCAGGTTCGTCTCGCCGAACATCTTCGCGGTCGCGGCGAGCAGCGTGCTGTCCCCCGCCATCCAGTCGAGGGTGTTCTTGAACGCCAGGATGGTGGCGGTCAGGTACTTCTGCGCGTACGGCTGCGAGAGCATCAGGAGGTCCTCGTCGCCGCCCATCCCGCCCATCATCGCCATCTGCGGCGGCATGGGGGGCGGGTTGCCGGAGCGGGCGAACGGGTTCGCGAGGAACTGCGACGCCGAGAGCACGAGGATCCGGCCCTTGTCCGCGCTCTCCGCGGGCGCGCTGATGCCGAGCCCCTCCTGGCCGCCGAAGGCGCTCTTGAGCTTGCCCTCGACCGTCACCGCGATCGCGCGCTGCGCGTACTCGCCCTTCGGCTTCCAGTCGGCCGAGAACTTCATGTCGATGGCCTCGGACACGTCGACCGTCGTCTTCGGCGTCGAGCGCGCGACGACCTTCATCGTCGCCTCGGGCTGCTTCTCCGGGTGCGGCACGAGGGTCGACGGGAAGGGGAAGGCGAGCTCGGGGAGGCGGAAGAAGCCGGGGAACGACGAGTCGAGGATCTGCTCCTTCTCGTCGAAGCGGCTGTCCTCCTGGAGCTGGAGGATGCCCGGCGCGCGGAACCACATCATCTGGCCCGACTGCGTCTGCACCGGGATGGCCATCGAGCGGCTCCAGTCGAGGATCGCCTCCTTCTTCATCTCGACGCCGTAGCCGTCGAGCAGCTTCTCGAGGCCCCAGGTGTTGAGCGACGCCTTCATCGCCGGGTCGGACGCCTTGAGGTTCACCGCGCCGGCGAACACGGCGAGCGCCTTGTTGCCCAGCATCATGAACTGGTCGATGCGGCGCAGCTCCTTCTCGGTGAACTCCTTGCCCGGCTGCGTGATCACGAGGCCGGCGAGCTCCTTGTTGATCTCGCTGTCGCCGCCCTTCAGATCGACGTCCTCGAACTTGTAGAACGGGAAGTGGTGCTCGAGCAGCGCGCGCATCGACGGGCCGCCGCCCCGGCCGCCCTGCGACGCGACGAGGTTCGGGTCCGTCAGCTTGATCTCATCCTTGCCGGTCACGACGCCGATCTTGGTGTCGATGGCGTCGGCCTTGTCGCGGATCTCGCGGATGGTGTTCGTGATCCAGAACTCGAGGCCCTGCGCCTGGTCCGGCGAGAGCATCGGGATCGCCTCCTTCTCGCTGCCGTACTTGAAGGCGATGCCCATGAACCCGCGGGTGATCGTGGCCTGATCCTGGCCGGTCTCGCTCCCCTCGCCGAAGGCGGCCTCCTGCAGGCCCGCCTCCTTGGCGGCGGCGCGCTGCTCGTCCGTCTTCGCCTCGATGATCGCGTAGTGGAGCTTGCCGTTCGAGGCCTGCTCGTACTCGTTCATGAGGTCGGTGAGGTCCTGGATGAACGCCTCGTGCTTCGGGAGCCCCCGGGTGACGTAGACGTCGATCTGGAGATCCTGCTTGAGCCCCTCGCGGACGAGGTGGGCCGAGCCCTTCGAGAGGGTGAACCTCTCGGTCTTCGTCATGTCGAAGCGCTTGTAGGCGCCGTACGAGATGACGTTGGCCGCCACGAGGATGGCGGCGACGATGGCCAGGTAGACGCCTGTCTGCGTCGCGGCTTTGGCTTTCCGTTCCATGGTTGGTCCTTACGCCCACTTCCTGCGCTCGAGCGCCCTGAACGAGGCCATGAGGCAGCCCGCTGTGATCGAGAGGAAGAAGACGATGTCTCGGGTGGACACCATGCCGCGCGCGAACGGCGTGAGGCGGGTGTCGAAGCTGATGAAGGAGAGGACGTCGCGGATGAGCGACGGGGCGTAGTCGGCGAGGTTGTCCACGCCGTGCAGGAAGCCGAGCACCAGGAAGGTGATGAAGAACGCGATCACCTGGCTGTCGGTCAGCGACGAGATGAGGAGGCCGATCGACACCGCCGCCGCGCTGTAGAGCACGAGGCCGATGTACCCCGAGAGCACCGGCCCGCTGTCGAGCGCGCCGAGGTGCCAGGGCCACACGAACATCATCAGCGGGTAGAGGATCGTCGAGAAGACGAGCACGAGGACGAGCCCCCACGCGCCGAGGAACTTGCCGAGGACGACCTCGTGATCCTGCACGGGCAGGGTGATCAGCATCTCCAGCGTGCCGCTCCGCTTCTCCTCGGCGAGGAGCCGCATCGTGATGACGGGGATGATGAGGAAGGAGAGGCCTATCGGCGCCCAGCTGAACAGCTGCACGAGCGAGGCGCGGTCCGCCTGCCAGAAGCCGCCGTTCATCAGGAAGAAGATGACGCCGAGCGCGATCAGCCCGAAGCAGATCACGACATAGGCCAGGGGGGAATCGAAGTTGGAGCGGAACTCCCGCTTCGCGATGGTCAGGGTGGTGCTCATACCGTTCAGCCCTTCTTCTTGGCGGGCGCTTCTTCCTCTGCGCCTTCGTCCTCGTCGCCGTCGCCGCCGTCCTTGGCTTCGTCGCCGGCGCTGTCGTCGTCCTCTTCCTCGTCGTCCTCGTCGTCGGCCGGCGCGCTCGCCTCGTCCTCGTCGTCGAGGTCGTCGGTGATCAGCTTGCGGCCGCGGTCCTTGCGCTCGTCGCCGCGCGTGAGCGCCTTGAACACGTCCTCGAGGCTCTGCGAGTCGCGCCGCATCTCGAGGAGGAGCCAGCCCTTCTGCACGACGAGCTGGAAGAGCTCGGGCCGGATGTCGCCGCCGAGCGCGCCGAGCAGCTGGAAGCTGTGGGCGCTGTCGCCGGTCGGCAGCTCGGTGACGCTGGTGACCCCGGGCAGACCGGAGAGCGCCTCCTGGACCTCCTGGGCCGTCGGGGGCTTGCGCGCGCCCGACCGGTAACCGTCGCCGCCCTCGAAGACCTTCTTCTCGTGGACGGTGATGACGTACCGGACCTTGCCGCTCTTGGCGCGGATGTCGTCGAGCGGGCCGTCGGCGACGACGCGCCCCTTGGAGACGACGATGGCGCGGGCACAGGCGGCCTCGACCTCGGACAGGTTGTGGGTGGAGAGGAGGATCGTCCGCTCCTTGCCGATCTCCTTGATGTAGCGGATGACCTCCGCCTTCTCGTTCGGGTCGAGATCGCTCGTCGGCTCGTCGAGGATGAGGATCGGGGGGTCGTGGACGAGCGCCTGGCCGAGGCCGACGCGCTGGCGATAGCCGTGGGAGAGCGTGCCGATGTCCTTGCCGAGCACCTGGGCGAGGCCGCACACCTCGACGATCCCCTTCATCCGCTTCTTGAAGAGCGAGTGATCGAGGCCGCGCATGTCGGCGACGAACGAGAGGTATTCCCAGACGTTCATCTCGCCGTAGAGCGGGGCGCGCTGGGGCAGGTACCCGAGCTTGCGCCGGACATCGAGCGGGTCGTCGAAGACGTCGTACCCGTGGACCCGCGCCGTCCCGGCCGACGCCGAGAGGAAGCAGGTGAGGATGCGCATCGTCGTCGACTTGCCGGCCCCGTTCGGTCCCAGGAAGCCGACGACCTCGCCGCGATGGACCTCGAAGCTCACCTTGTCGAGCGCGCGCAGCGACCCATAGCGCTTGGTCAGCGAGCTCGCCTCGATCATCACATCGCTAGCCAAAATGACCTCCTTAGATGGTTCCTTGAGAAGCGGAGCGCCCGGCTCCGTCGTTCGCCCCTGGCGATCCCCCCCGCCATGGCCGGCGGGCGCGCCGTTGTAGCACCCTGGATCACCCATTACCCAGGCGAAAGGCGGCGCCATCGTAGCGGCGGGTGGATCTCTGTCAACAGCGCCGACCCGAAGCGGTTGAACCTGGGGTTTATTCCCGGCGATCGGGGCTGCTCCGGGCACGGTTGTCCGGGCTATCCCCGGTTTGGCGGGGTCGCAGCGATTTCTCCGCGACATGTCGTGCGCAGGACGGGGTCGCCGGGCGCGCGCGGCGGTCGAATTTCTCCTTGACCTGGGCGTCTGTGTTGGACTAGTTGGCCACACCTCGCGTGAGCCTCATCGTCCAGAAGTTCGGCGGCACGTCCGTCGGGTCCATCGAGCGCATCCAGCGGGCGGCCGCGCGGGCGCTCGCCACACAGCAGGCCGGTCATGACGTCGTGGTCATCGTCAGCGCGATGGCCGGCGAGACGAACCGGCTGCTCAAGCTGGCGTCGGACATCGCGCCCGTGCCCGACGCGCGGGAGATGGACGCGCTGGCGGCGACCGGCGAGCAGGTCTCGGCCGCGCTGATGGCGATGGCGATCCAGGCGCAGGGGGGCAAGGCGCGGAGCTTCCTTGGCCACCAGCTGAAGATCCTGACCGACAGCGCCTATACGAAGGCGCGGATCAAGGCGATCGACGCCCAGCGGCTGCACGAGGCGCTGGCCGGGGGGAAGATTGCGGTGGTCGCCGGGTTCCAGGGCGTGGACGACGCGGGCAACATCACGACGCTCGGCCGAGGCGGCAGCGACACGAGCGCCGTGGCGATCGCGGCGGCGGTGGGCGCCGAGTGCGAGATCTACACGGACGTCGACGGCGTTTACACAACGGACCCGAACATCTGCAAGACGGCGCGGAAGATCGAGCGGATCAGCTACGAAGAGATGCTGGAGCTCGCCTCGCTGGGAGCGAAGGTCCTTCAGATACGGAGCGTGGAGGTTGCGATGAAGTACGGTGTCCCGGTGCATGTGCGGTCGTCGTTCTCGGACGTGCCGGGCACGTGGGTCGTCAGCGAGGAGCAGTCTCTCGAGAGCGTGACGGTGACGGGCGTGGCGCTCGACCGAAACGAGGCGCGGGTGATGCTCGTCGGCGTCGACGACAAGCCGGGCGTCGTGGCGCAGATCTTCGGCGCGCTGGCCGAAGAGAACATCAGCGTCGACATGATCATCCAGAACGCGCCGAGCTACGGCCTGGAGGCGCGCGGCGCCTCCGGCGAGGTGAAGGCCGACGTCACGTTCACCGTCGGCAAGGCGGATCTCCCGCGGGCGAAGCTCGTGATGGAGAAGGTCTCCAGCGGCGTGCGCGCCGTGAGCATTCGTTACGAGGAGGACATCGTGAAGGTGTCGATCGTCGGCCTCGGGATGCGGACGCACGCGGGCGTGGCGGCGCGGATGTTCCAGCTGCTCGCGGCGGAGGGGATCAACATCCAGGCGATCTCCACGAGCGAGATCAAGATCTCGTGCCTCGTCTCGACGAAGTATGCCGAGCTCGCCGTCCGTGCGCTGCACGATGGCTTCGGGCTCGGCGCCAAGGCCTGACGAAGCCCGCGCTAGCGTCGTAACGCGCTCGCCGTGAGCGGCCCCCGACCCGGTCGGTGGGGCGGCTGGCGGCGCGTTGCGTTATGGTGTCGCGATCGCTCCGTCAGGGGTGCACGGCGTCGCTCCATGCGAGCGATGAGCTCATCGGGCCGAGCGACGTTGCCGTCGGCATCTTCGGCCGTCCTTGGCGCAGCAGCGGACTCGGCGCCCGCTGCTGCGCTCCTTGGGTTCGCGCTCTCCAGGGACGGGACGCTAGTCCTGCGCCATCGCCGCGGCGAAGCGCAGCAGCCCCTCGCCCCAGCCGCCGAGGATGTACGTGCGATCGTAGAACTCGGGCACGAGCGTGTCCTGGTACCCGGCGACCTGGACAAGGAACACGCGCACGTCGCGGTTCACCCGCGCGCGGTACGTCGCCACGAGCTTCGCCACGTCGATGTAGTGCCCGTTCCAGGCGAAGTCCGCGTAGTCCTTCGGCCGCGTACCGTACAGGCCGCCGTGGCCGGCCTGCATGTCGCTCATCACGAACACCGAGTCCCAGCGCTGCCGCTCGCGGATCGCGCGATCCCAGAAGAGCCACACGCCGTTCTCGGTCGCCGTCCCGATCGTGCGGGCGAGGTGCTCCGCCTTCTCGAGCTGCGAGAACACGCTCTCCTGCTTGCGCACCGCGAAGGTCTCCAGCCGGTCGCCGAACACGCCGAGGTGCCCGTCGCTCGCGCGCATCCCGGCCACGACCCCCGTGAGGTTCGCGATCGTGGAGATCTGCATCGTCCCGAGGCTGCTCGTGGTCGTGCCCTGCGCGGAGCCGCTGTTGTCGCAGAGCACCATCACGCGGCCGGGGAAGTACGGCACCTGGCCGAGCGATCGGTTCAGGCACTTCTCCACCGCGTCGAGCACGGCGCCCGGCGCGCAGCCCTTCACGGCGCGGTAAGCGCTGTAGTACCGGAACGGCAGCTGCTTGCCGTCCGCGGCCGTCTCGACGAGCTTCGGCAGGAACTGGTCGAACGGCACGCCCGCCGCGATCAGGTTGCGCAGGTTGCGCAGCAGGGCCATGTGGCCCATGACCGGCAGCGCCTTGCGCCACGCGCACCGGTTCGAGCCGCGCGCCGAGACGATCGCCTCCCAGGTGCGGCCCGTCGCGCGGAGCGCGCCCTTCGCGAGGCGGTCCACGCTGGGGCTCTTCGGGTGCACGAGGTTCATGACGTCCACGGTCTTGCTCCCCTTGCCCTCGAGCCGGTACTTCGCGAGGGCGTGATCATCGAAGCGCTCGAGGGCGTCGCGCAGCGCGCGCTTCAGCGCGTTCGGCACCGGCTTGCCGAAGCGGTAGAGCTGGTACGCGAGGGCGACCGCCGGCTCGTCCGCGCGCCTCAGGATGCGCGGCGCGTAGCTGCGCACGAGGCCCGTCCCGCGCACGGAAGCGGTGTTCGCCGCGCGCACCAGGATGACCTGGGGCGTCGTGCGCAGATGCTCCTCCTCGCGCAGCCGCGCCGCCTCGGCGAGCGTCGCCTCCGGATCGGCCGCGAGCGCCTCGTCGATGGCCTTCTCGATCAGCGCCGCCGGCGAGAGCTTGCGCCACTCGGCCGGGTCCACGGCGCCGAGCGTCTCGCGCAGGCGCCGCACCTCGGCGTCCGAGAGGCGCGCGCGGGCGGCCGCCTTCTTCGCGGCCTTCGCCGACACCTTCGTCTTCGCCGCGTTCACGGCCTTCGCCGGGCGCGGATCCGCAGGATCGAGGTGGTAGTACATGGGCTCGCCGAAGAAGCACGACGAGGCCGCGAGGCGGAGGCGCTTCAGCGGATCGGCGATGTCGTAGGAGCGGCCGCCCATCCAGTTCAGGTGCGAGTCGGCGCTGCGCTTGTCCTGACGCTTGAGATGCTGAAAGAACGCCATGATGACACCTCCATCCTCGACGCACGCGCGGCGAGGGGTCGAGAGCGGGGCGCAGGTTGAAGGTGCGCCCCGCTCGAGAAAGCGGGCGCAGCGCGGAGGATGGTGGTCACGGGGTTGGTCGTGTTCAAACGAAGGAGCCGTGACGCTCACTGCCGCGCTGCGCCCTGGTGCCAGAGGCGGGACTCGAACCCGCGACCTCGTCCTTAGAAGGGAAGTAACCCCGGATCTCACTGCCGGCGCTCATCGCGCCGGAGAACACCGTCCGGAGTTTGTTTTCGCGCTCTAACCGCTGAGCTACTCTGGCGTGGACGCTGGGGGGTATGCAGGGCGGATGCCAAGGTGGTCTCGGCCGGTGCCGACCGCAGAAACCCCGGGGGAACGGGCGCGAGCGAGGGCCGCTGACGTCTCCCGTCGGTACGTGACCTATCCCATGAGATAAAATCCTAGATGAACCGATAGGTCGGGGCGCTCGCCGTGGTCCTCGCGTCAGAAAGGGGCGCGCCGCCGAGGAACGCGCCCGTCGAGCGAGCAGGACGCGACTTGGCACAGGGTAGATGGCGCAGGATGGCTCATTTGGCGGGCCGATGAGCCAGATCGGCCAGAATTGGCTGTGCTTGGCGGCGGCACCGGGTTTGCTGGAGCCGCCTCATGCTCACCAGAACGCGGAGCTCCTTCGTCTGGGCCATGTGCCTTCCCCTCTTCGGCTGTGCCAGCGTCGTCGACGATGGGGACGCGTCGAGCGACACGGGTGCTCCGGGCGGCGCGAGCGTCGACGCCAGGCCAGCTCCGGAGGGCTGCAACGGGTATCTGGAGGTGCCGGATCCAGCGCTCGCCGCGGGCTTGCGAGAGCAGCTCGGCCTCGGCGCCGGCGAACCGATCCCGGGGGCGGCCGTCGCCGCCGCGCCTGAAGTGCTCGACCTCGCCGGCCTTGGCGTCGAGAACCTGAGCGGCCTCGAGTGCGCCAAATCGGTCGAGCAGCTGTTCCTCCAGGGCAATCGGATCGAGGACATCTCGGTCCTCGCGCGCCTGCCGCGGCTCTACAACCTGCACCTGAACGGGAATCGGATCGTCTCGCTGGGCGCGCTCTCCGGGCACCCGGCGCTCTTTTCGCTGTACGCGAAGGACAATCTCGTCTCGTCGACGAGAGACCTCAAGGACCTTGCGGAGCTTCAGAACCTGATCTTGTCGGGCAATCCGCTCGAGGCCCTCGAAGGGCTGGACGGTACACACGCCCTGTACCATCTCTCGGTCGACCACACCGACGTCGCCGAGCTCTCGAGCCTCTCCAGGTTTCCGCGCCTGAACAACGCGGACTTCACCGACACCAAGGTGACGAGCCTCGCGACGCTGCCGGCCCTCCACTCCCTGACGACGCTGATCCTGGATGACGCGGAGGTCGAGGACGTGAGCCTCGGCGCGGTCCTTCCGGCCCTCGCGAACCTGCACCTGAGCGGCAATCACATCGCGTCGATCGCAGGGCTCGATCCCGCGAGCGTGCCCAGCCTGCAGCACCTGGGGCTCGCTCGCAACCCGCTGACGGACACGTCCCTGCTCGCCACCTACCCGCAGCTGAGGGGGGTGACGATCAGCGAGATCGGATCGAACGGCGCGGATCTGAGCTGGGTCACGGGGCTCGCGGGCCTCGAGCGGATCGAGGCGCGCTCCGACTCCATCACCGACCTCACGCCCCTCCTGGGCGTGCCGCTCATCGTCACGCTGGATCTGTCGGACAACCTGATCGAGGACGCGTCTCCGCTGAACGACGTCGTATTCAACCACTGCGCGCAGGTCTCTCTCTCGGGGAACCCCGGTGAAAGCTCGTTCGGCAGCGTGCTGGACGCGCTCTGCGCGAGGAATGTCGTGGTCGACGGCTATTGCCTGCCCGCTGTTTGCGACCCTTGCGCGAACCTGGGCTGCGATTGAGCGCCTCGGCTCGACGGAGCTGACCCAGGGCGCCGAGCTCGGGCCGCCTCGCACGTCAGGGCCCCATCGAATGGACAGTGGTACACTCCGCAGCCTGCGGGTGATGCGAGGCATGTCCACCGTGTGGAAGGGGCGAGGTGGCTCTTGAAGTACCAGCTTCGTGGACGTGTGGTGGCAGCACGAGCTCGGTCATACGCTTCCTGAGGACTCACAGAGAACGATCTGGGAGTTTCTGCTTGCTGCGCCGTAGCTCCACTGTGTCGATTGCTGGGGCGAGCTCGCGGGGGCGTGATGCAGGGGGCGCGCACAGCATCACGACGTAGGGATCGGAGCGCGTGCGGAGGGGGCCTCGGCTGCGTCGGGCAGGAGCTCCAGAACCAGCGCTGCATCGCCCGAGTGCAGGGCGGGGATCCGGAACGTCGCGACCGTGGCGGGCGCGCATCACCGTGGGCGTGAGAGGGTCACGATCTGGGGTTTGGTAGAATTTTGAAGCAACGCCCAGATCCAGACCTGGGGGTTGCGTCGTGGCGCGTGTCCCGGGGAGGTCGAGACCTCTGGGGCGGGTTCGAGAGGAGGATTCCGCGAGGACGAGACCTTGGCGGCAGGTGTGCAGAGGAGGGCTCGGCCAGATCGCGATCTCGGCGGCAGCTGGCCGAGGAAGGCTCGGCCAGATAGCGACCTTGGCGGCGGCCGGCAGAGGAGGGCTCGGCCAGATCGCGATCTTGGCGGCAGGTCGGACACGAGAGGCTGGTCAGGTCGAGGCCTCTGGCTCAGGAGAGAGATGAGGGCTCGACCAGGTCGAGACCTTGGCGGCTGCGGCGATCGGGCCGACGGTTGAGCCATGGGTGGCGTCAGCTGCTGCGAGGCGGAGGCGCGCTCCGCGGCGGGGCGCGCGCCGCGAGCGTCCCCGGGTTCGGTCGCGCGATCGTCACCGCCGGCGCGCGGAGAGGAAACCGGCGGCGATCTCGGTTGTGTAGAGTGCGAGATGACGGCGCTCGTGGTCGGCTCATGGTGCATCGCGGCGGACGGGTCCCTCGCGCCGAGGCTCCCGTGAACCTCGCCGCGCGATCCCGGCTCGGCCCTCGGGCCGGGGCCGAGGAGCTGCTCCCCCGTCCCGCGGATGGCGAGCGGTACGACCCGCCCGAGCACATCGCTCCCATGTCGTCCCAGGACCTCCCGGCGTCCAGGGTGCGGGCCTCGGGCGCAGGGGCGCTGGACGCCGAGGCGCTGTACCGCCGCCACCATCCCCTGGTGTACCGACTCGCCCTCCGTTACGGCCGCGGCAACGTGGCCTGGGCAGAGGATGTGACGCAGGACGTGTTTCTCGACCTCATGAAGGCGCTCGCGACGCTGACCGATCGAGACAACCTCGAAGGATGGCTGTACCGGGCGACCTCGAATCGCTGCCTGAACCGCCTGCGCCGGGACCGGTTCCTCGAACTCGCGCCCATCCGCTGGCTGCTCGGGCAGGACGAGGCCGATCCGCGCCCGATGCTCGAAGAGGTGGCCATCGCGCGCGACGATCTGCGTCGGGCGTTCAAGGCGCTGGGCACGTTGCCTCCCAAGGAGCAGGTGGCGTTCTCGATGTTCTATCTCGACGGCAAGGAGCAGGAGGAGATCGGGAGCGTCCTTGGCCACTCCAAAGGGTACGTGTGCAAGCTGATTCAAAGGGCCGTCGCGCGGCTCCGCGACGCCGGGTGGGAGGTGGGGCCATGACGCGAGACCGCGACCTGCTCGCGCTGCTGCGTGAGGTCGACGAGCGGCTCGCGGCGGTGACGCCATCGCCCCGGCTCGCGGCGCGCCTCGGCGCGCGGCTCCGCGGGGAACGCCCGTCCCTCGCCCGGCGCGTGGGGCGCCCGCTCGCGCTGGCCCTCGCCGCCGGAACGGCCGCGGTCGCCCTCGGCGCCGCCCTCCAGCGCCCCGTGACCTCCGAGGTCTCCGCGCGCAGCCCGGCCGTCGAGCCCGCGATCGGGATCGTCGGCGATCGCTCCTGCGCGGACGGCGGGATCCCGGAGCGCACGCCGGCCGAGGGCCACCCACCGGCGCCGCCCCGGATCCTCGCCCCGCTCCTCCGGGAGCCGCCCCGCCGGCTCGCTCCGCCGCCGAAGACCTCGCCCCCCGCGCCGCACAGCTCGGCAGCGCCGCCGGACGCGCGCGACGCGCCCGCAGGCCAGCGTCCCGGCGAGCTCCCCGATGGCCGCAGCCCGGTCCCCCCGCCGCCGGCCGTCGCACTCCCGTCGAGCCCGGGGTGGATCGACGCCCTGGAACGTCCGCCGCTCCACGCGTCGCGCGGCCAGCTCCCTTCGTGGAGCCGAGGCACCGGAGGCGCCAGCGCTCCGGTGGAGGTGGCTGGGCAAAAGGGCGAGCGAAGCGCCGAGGGGGCGGACGGCGCGGCGACCGGGGAGCCCCACGAGAAGCCGACGGGTCCGCAGGAAGAGGCGGGCTGCCGGACCGCGGAGGAGTTGACGAGCGACGTCGAGGCGGTGTGCGACGCGCAGGGCCTCGTCCTCAGCGACGTCAAGCTGCTCGAACCGTGTAGAGACGGCGGCTACCACGGCGTCGAGCACACGTGCGTCAACGGCGAGCCGACCGAGTGCTGGCGCGGCCGGCTCGGCGACGGCCTCACCTGTCATGACAGCGGCGATCTGAAGGATCAGGCCTACATCACGTGCAGCAACCAGGGAGCGGATCTCACCGAATTCACGTACGACCGGGGTGTCCCTGGGTGCGGGCCCAGCGAGACGACAGGGGCCGTCTATGCGTGCTGCCCGGCGGCGGAGCCGCTTCCGTCGCGCCTGTGCTGGACGACCAAGATCGACCACGGGGACGTGTGCCAGGCGCAGTCGACGCTCGGTGAAGAAGCCAGCGCCATGTGCGCAGACGTCGGGCAGCGGATCTTCCGCATCTGGTACAACTCCGGCACCGCGATCTGCCCCGAGGCGCACGACACGAGCGCGCTCTTCACCTGCTGCCCGTGAGCAGCGGTCGCGGGCCTGCCTGGCGGAGCTTGAAGTTCCGTATCCCCTCCGGCACGAGCGAGAGCGACGCGGCCGCGGGTGAAATCGACGCGGCGGCGGGCGAGGGCGCGTCCGTCGCTGCGCGCAGGTAGCTCGGCACCGCCGGCGACAGGTATGATGGCGCCCGCCCTGAACGCGCCCGCGCGCCGTGGAGTCGCTCCCATGCCCGATCCCTACATCTACCAGCGTGACATCGAGACGTACGGCCGCCTCACCGCGTCGCAGATACAGAAGCTCGTCCTGCCGGTCGACGCGGGGTTCGTGACGGCGCTGCGCACCGTCACGGCGCGCCTCGACGCCGCGACCGAGGCCCTGCGCAAGGCGAAGCTGGACGCGACGGCCGCTCCCGTGCCTGCCAGCGCGTCCCGCGGCTCGAGGGGCGGCCGGGCCAATCCGGTCGCGGCGGGCCGCGGCCTGCTGTGCCGCCTCGTGGAGCACGCCGCCTCGCGGCCCAACGGGGTCGCGCTGGCCCGCGAGCTCCTCCACGGCCAGACGCTCGCCACCGTGCTGCGCCGCCGCCCCGCGGCGCTCGCCGCGGCGCTGACCCACGCGATCGAGGTGCTCGAGCAGCACGAGGGGCAGCTGCCCGAGCGCGAGGCATGGACGGCCGGCCTCGAGCGCTCCCGGGACGCCCTCGAGCCGCTCATCCGGAGCGTGCGCAAGACCCGGCTCGCGCGCCGCACCATGACTCCGGCGATGAAGGCCGCGCGCGACGAGTGGATCAACACCTATCGCGCGGCGAAGCTCCTCGTGGAGTGTGTGCTCCGGCTCCACGGCAAGACGTCGTTGATGCCGGAGATCTTCGGCGATCTCCCGCGCGCCCCCCGCGCCGCCGCCGTGGCTACCGCCGCGCGACGCCCGCCGGCCAGCGCGCCCGCGCACGCGTGACGATTCCGCTGCTCACGCCGGAGCTCGACCCGCGCCGACACGTGGCCTCGGGCCGGGCCACCCGGAATACGCTCGTTCCTACCCGCCCCCGAGGTGCGCCCGGAAGAAACGCACGAGGTGTCCATACTGGAGCACCTGGTTCTCCCGCTTCTGCGCGCCGTGCCCCTCGTCGGCGAACAGGATGAGCTCGGACGGGATCTTCCTTGCCTCCAGCGCCTGCTGGATCTGCACCGACTCACCCGCAGGGACCCGCGGATCCGACACGCCCTGCACGATCAGCAGAGGCGACTTCACCCGATCGAGGTACGTGATCGGCGAGAGCTTGAGCAACGCGTCCCGATCCTTCTCGGGATCACCGTACTCGGAGATCCGGAGGATGCGCCGGTAAGGCGCCGTGTTCTGGAGGAACGTCACGAGGTTGCTCATCCCGACGACGGCCGCGCCCGCGTCGTACGCGCCGGCGAACATGGTCATGCCGATCAGCGAAGAATAGCCGCCATAACTGCCGCCGAAGATTCCGACCTTCGGCGGCCGGCCCTCGTGGCCGAAGCTCGCCTTGACGAACTTCGCGGCGTCCTCGATGTCCGTGATGACGTCGAGCCGCTTCGCGCCGTCGTCGGCGTGCAGCCACGTCTTGCCGTAACCGTCGCTCCCGCGGACGTTCGGCTCGACGAACACGAACCCGGCGTCCACGAAGATCTGCGCCCGCGCGCTGAACCCAGCCCTGGTCTGGACCTCCGGGCCGCCGTGGAAATGGACGATCACCGGACAAGGCCGCTCGCACCGCGCAGGGCGGCGCACGAACATCGGGATCTGCGCCCCGTCGCGCGCTGGATAGGACTCCAGCGTGGTCGCCGAGAATGCGCCCGGCGCCATCTCGGGCATGCTCGGAGCGTGCCACTGCGAAAGCCTGCCAGTCGTCCAGTCGAGGACATGCGCCGTCGCCGGGGACGTCGAGGTCTCCAGGAGCAGCGTCGTGAACCGGCCGTCCCGCGTCGTCGAGACCGGGGTCACATGATCCGCCGCCGGGAGCGCGGGCAGCTTGATCTCGCGGTGCGACCTCGCGTCGAGCGCGCGGAGCCGCGTGTAGCCCCGCTCGTTCACCGTGTAGAGGATCCTCTTCCTCGCCCGATCGATGGAGAACGCGCTGACGTCGAACGGGATCTCCGGCGAGATCGGCGTGAGCTTCCCCGCCTTCCAGCTGTAGAGCCGGCGGTGCTCCCCGAGGCGCGGCGTGAGCACGAGGATCTCGCCGGGCGCCGCGCCGTACAGGGCCTTGTAGTCCTCGCGCTCGCCCTGCCCGAAGAGGGGAGTCAGCGCGTCGGCGCCCGGAGCGGCCTTCGCGCCAGGCGCCCACTCGAAGAACTCGCTCATGTTGGAGCCCACGTCCTTCGCGAGCAGCAGGCGGCCGTCGCCCGTGGCGTCCACGGCGCGCCAGATGCCCTCGCGATCGAACACGACCTCTCGCTGCCTCGACGCGATGTCGTACCGGTAGATGACGTACGCGTCCTTCTTGACGTCGTTGGCCCGATAGTAAACGTGTCGCCCGTCGTCGGAGACGAGCTGGAGCTGCGTCTGCACGCCGGGCATGTGCTGGATGGCGACGAGCGGGCCGCCCTTCGCGTCCTGTAGGTAGAGCCCGGGGTTCTCCTCGCCCTTGCGGTCGCGCGAGAGGACGAGGCGCGCGCCGTCCGGCGTGACGTCCGCCACGACGGTCGGATCCTCGCCGCCCGTCAGCTGCAGCGGGAAGCGCTGCGGCCCGTCGAGCCGGAAGACCTGCCTCGTCCCCGTGATCGTCCACGTGAAGTAGAGCGCCCTGCCATCCGGCCCGAGGACGCCTCCGGAAGGAGCGCGCACGTCGAGCATGGCCTGGATCCGGCGCGAGACGTCGTCCGGGAGCGGAGGCGGCGCGTAGCGCGCCAGGATCTCCGGAGAGACGCTCGCCGCGCCGTGCCCCGCGTACCCGGGCCGCTCCGGCGCGGGCGTAGACCGCGGCGGTCCTGCGGGCGAAGGCGGCGCCGGAGGCGCGGACGCGGCAGGCCGAGGCGCAGCCGCCGGAGGGACCGGCGGGGCCGGCGCGCACGCCGCGGAGAGGGCGAGGGAGCCGAGCAAGCCGAGCAAGGAGCGCCGCGTGGCGCCATGGCGCCTGCGCTGCGTCGAGGAGGACGACATGCGGCGCATTTCGCCGGAGCGGGCGCATGCCGGCAAGGTCAAAGGCCGCGGGGCGCGGGCAAGGTCAACAGGCCGCGGGGCGCGGGCCCGCCTCAGTCGGGCTCGCCGGGGAGCTTCGCGCGGCCGAGGGCCGCTTCCGCCGCCGCCAGCTGCGCCGCGAGCTTCCGCAGCTCCTCGGCTTCCTCGCCCTGGAGCGAGATGTTCGGGACGAGCGCGTTCAGGGCGCGGCGGTTGTACGCGAGCCCGAGCGGCGAGCCCTTCTCGAGGTTCATCACCATCGACTCGGCCAGCACCGCCAGCGCCTCCCGGTGCAACCCCTTCGCCGAGAGCACCTCCGCGAGCGCGGCCGTCGAGCGGGCCAGGCCGAGCAGGTCGCCGAGCGCCTCCTCGGCCTCGATCGCGGCGGTCAGGCGCTGCGTCGCGCGGTCGAGGCGGCCGTTGCGGAGCTCCAGCCGGCCGATCGTCTCCCACACCCGGGCGAGCTCCCGGGTGTCGCCGAGCTGCTTGTAGGCGCGCTCCGCGGCGAGCGCGTGGTCGAGGCCCATCGACAGCGCGTCGGACTCGCGCCCGGGGCGGGCGGGGACGTGGAGCGGGATCCGCGCGAAGAGGTGGTCGGTCTCGGCGAGCTCGACGCGCGCCGACGGATCGACCCGGGCCCGCTCCTCGAAGGTCCGGCGCGACTCGATCAGGAGGTGCGTCGCGCGGACGGGATCGCCCATGCGCACGTGGACCGCCGCCTGATCGTTGAGCAGCCGGGCCGCGCCGAGCGCGTCTCCGGCGTCGAGCAGCTGGCGGCTCGCGGTCGCGAGCTCCTCCAGCGCGCGCTCCAGCGAG
This sequence comes from Sorangium sp. So ce302, assembly GCF_051530145.1. GTDB lineage: Bacteria > Myxococcota_A > Polyangia > Polyangiales > Polyangiaceae > Sorangium > Sorangium cellulosum_B. Next base: position 3,686,162 of record NZ_CP150326.1, read on the forward strand.
CGCGCGTCGCCCATGTCGTAACAGACGCCGGCGATGAGCGCGGCGACCTCGGCGTGCAGCTCCGGCGGGTCGCCCTGCGCGAGGAGCGCGCGCGCGGCGTCGAGCACCTCGAGCGCGCCCGCGAGCGTGCTGGCGGGGTCCGGACCGGCCGCCTGCCATTGCACCCGAGCGATGCCCCCGAGCGCGCCGATGCGGAGCCGGCGGCGCGCGGGCGTGGCCGGCATGCCGTCGAGCAGGGAGAGCGCCTTCCGCCCGTAGCTCAGCGCCTGGGCGTACGCGCCCATGTCCGCCGCCTCGACCGCGGCCGCGCAGTAGCGCCGCGCCGCTTCCTCGTGCTCGCCCGCCTCGGTCAGGTGCGCCGCCGCGCGGACGTCGTGAAGGTGGCGTCCAGCGCCGTGCGCCGCCGCGCTCGCGGCGCCCGCTGCCTCGGCGCGATCGGGCGCCACGGGCGCCGGGTACATGGACACGCCGAGCGGCGCCGCGGCGCGCAGGGACTCGGCCGCGGCGCGCCCGGCGACGGAGTCGGTCGCTGCCGGCCAGGAGAAGGCGTGGCGGGATCCGGAAGACGATCGCTCGGACAGCGCGGCAGGGACGCGCAGCGAGGCCCCGCGGGCCGAGCGGCTCGGCTCGTCCGGGAAGGCGCCGCCGAGGGACGCGAGATCGCGGGGCACCCGCATCGGCCCCGGGATGGGCGCGTCGAGCGAGTCGGGCGGGGCGTCGAACATGATGGACTCGGGTGGCTCCGAGACGCGGCGGCTCTCGGGGCTGCGGTGGAACAGATCGGCGTAGGGCCACGCAGGATTGCCGGGCTCTGCGGGGGCCATCGGCGCGGGCCTGTCCTGGGTGACGCGCGGCGGCGCGCGGCGCGTGTTGCTCATGGACGCACCGCCCGTATGGGCCATGGCTGGCGGCGGCCTCAGCGTCTCGGCCGCCCGCGGCACCCCGCCGCGCACCACCGAGAGCGTGGGGTCGGCGGTCTTCTCCCACTCATCGGCGGTCGCCGCGCCGCCGGCCTCGGGGGTCGGCCCGCCGGCGACGGGCACGCCGGGCGAAGCGGCCGCTGGTGACGCCGTCGACGGCCACGGGCCCGCTGGCGGGGGCGCGGCGGCCATCGTGCGCGGCGTCGCCATGGCGGGCAACGACGCGGACGGCGGCGCCGTCGAGAGCGGCGGCGCCCCGGCCTTTGCCTGCGCAGCGGCGGCCCTCGTGGTCGGGTCGTCGCCGCGAGGCACGCCGAGGTTCGCTCCGCCGATGACGTGCCGCTCGACGGTCGACGTGAGGATGGCCGCGCTCTGGGTCGGCGGCGCCGCGGCATGAGCCAGCGCCGCCGCGGCATGGGCGGGCGCCGCCGCGGCATGGGTCGCCTGGTGATCGGCCGCGACGACGCCCAGCGCGGCGCGCGGCTCGCGCGCGGCCGGGGCGTCCGGCTCGGTCCGCTCCTCGCTGAGCAGCGTCGCGAGCCGCCGGTGCCACACGCGGGCGAGCGACGGGAGGATCGATCCGCGGAGCGTATCGACGGTCTCCTGCGGGAGATGGAAGCGCCCGTCGCCGCGGTCCTCGACCGGAACACCCGCGTCCGCGGCGCGCTGCAGCGCCTCGAGCACGTCGAGCGTGTCCACGCGGAGGAGCGCGGCGACGAGCTCACTCTCGAACCCCGAGCCGACGATCGCGCCGGCTCGGAGCACCCGGAGCACCTCGCCGGGCAGCTCGCGCACCGCGACCTGCTGCTGCGGCGGCGGGGGCGTGGTCGCGCTCGTCAGCGTGATCGCGCCGTCGGCCGGCCGGAGGAGCGCGTCGGCTCCGCAGGCGGCGCGCATCGCGTCGACCAGGCCGCCTGCGGGGCCGGTCGGCGCGTGCAGGCGGAAGGAGAGGACGAGCGCGACGCGGAGCGCGTCGGGGCGGGACACCACCCGGCGCAGCACGTCGAGCGTGGCAGGATCGGCGTGCTCGACCGCGTCGAACACGATGGCCCACGTGCGATCCGCCCGCTGCGCGAGGCGGTTGGCGGTCTCGATGAACTCGGCGTCCACCATCAGCTCGTGCACGTCGCCGAGGAGGCGGCGCCGGAGCCCCGGGGCGGCGCGGCTGCGCGCCTGATCGAGCGTCGGCTGCGCCCCGCCGGCGAGGCGCTCGATCTGGATCCGCGCGTCGCGCAGCGGTCCGAGCGTCATCTCGGGGACGTCGCAGCGCACGCGCACGATCCGCAGCCCGAGCCGTGCCGGCGGATCCCCGGGGACGATGTTCAGCAAGGCCGTGTGCCGGCCCTCGGAAATGCGCTGCCAGAGCTGTTCCACGGTCCGCTCCTCCTCTCTCCAGGCGCACACGGCCCAGAGCGGGGCGCATCGTCGTGCGCTACGGGATCATCCGCGTCGTTCGGCTCGCTGCGGCGTACTTTCGTACGCCTCGCTCGCCTGCCTCGCGGCTGAGCCCGTATCCTACGAGCCTGCACCCTGCTCTAGTATCCCCAGAGGAACTCCGCGCGGGCGAACGCCGTGAAATAGCTCCCCGGACCGTCGCCCGCGCCAGGGAGGAGCAGCGTGTACTTGCCGGCGAAGCCGGCGGCGAACTCGCGATTGAACGCGTAGTCGATGCCGAACGGGATGGAGACCCCGAACTGCCCCCGGTGGCAACCCGGCTGGCCAGACGAGCCGCAGGGCGCGAGGCGCACACTGTCGTACGCGCCGGTCATGAGGCCGACGTAGGGGACCCACTGCAGAATATCGATGACGTACGTGGCGCCGGCGGACGCGCCGAGGAGCATGAGATCGCCCCCCGGGTGGGACGCGGTGTTGACCTCGGCGACCGCGTTGAAGGCGTCCGTGAGCCCGTAGGCGAGGTGCAGGCTGCCGCCGATCCCCGGGTACGTCCCGCCGTCCGCGAGGAGCGCGTACCCGACGCCGGCGCCGGCATGCCATTGCCGTTCAAAGGCGTCGGCCCGCGAGGGGGCGAGGAGCGCGAGGAGCGCGAGCGCGGCGGAGGTCAGCAGGGCGACAGGGGAGCATCTCATGGTCGGTTGCGGCGAGCAGCCCGGAGCGCCCCCGCGGCGAACCATGGATCGAGGGCGACGACGGCGCGCGCCGGGCGCTCGATGGGCGCGCGCGGCCGAGGCTAGCACGCGCGCCGCAGGACATGTTCAGCGGAGCTGCTCGCGCCGACGCGGGGCCCGCGACGCCCCCGCGTCCTCCTCCTCGAACTCGTCGGCGTAGATGCGCGCCGCGGGGTCGGCCGCGCCCTCGCCCGGATCGATGCGGAGCGACGGCCGGGAAAAGCGGACGGCGGACGCCCCCGAGATCCCGGGGAAGGTGTAGAGGATCTCGCCGCGCTCGCCGATCTCGACGCCCACGTCGCCGGGGCGCTCCTTGGCGAGCTCCGTGAGCAGGGCGTCCGCCTCCGGGGCCGGCAGGTCGAGCGCGACGCCGACCTCCTGCGCCGTGAGCGGGCGGCGGCGGTGCGACGCGAGCGAGAAGATCGCCTGAACCTGTGCGTCGCGCGAGGCCTTCGCCCCGGAGCGAGAGAGCTTCCGTCCGCCCAGCAGGAGGAGCAGGCCGAAGGCGAGGGCGACGAAGCCGATCGGCAGGCCGATCGCGAGGCCGGCGATCGACCCCGGGAACAGCGCGGCCGCGCCCAGCCCGAGGAGGAGCGCCAGCGCGGTCCCGCCGACCAGGACCAACCAGCCGAGCACGCCGGCGACCGCGCCGCCGACCCTGGACGGCTGCCCCGCCAGGCTGACCGATTTGCCCGCGAACGGCAGGCGCTCCCGACCGCACGCGGTGCAGTACGCGGCGAGCCCGCGGTGGATGACGGGCGCGTTCTTTCCGCAATGAGGACACATGAGGACTCCCCCGCGAGCAGATCGTCGCGAGCCAGGCCGTAGCGTAGGAATGAAGCCCCTCCGCCGCCAGGTGTGCGACCGCGGGATCTCCAGGTTTTTCGCGGTCCCGCCGCGCGGGTCGGCGTCGGTCGGCGTCGGTCAGCGTCGGCCAGCGTCAGATTCCGAGGTAGCGCGCGATCTCGGCGCGGGCCGGGTCGGAGGCCACGGCGCGCAGGGCGTCGTACCGGCGTTGCCATGCGGCCGCGCTGCCTTCATCTCCACGCCATCGCGCCGCCTCGGCGCGGGCGAATGCATAGCGCCGGAGCGAGAAGCGCGAGGCGTCGAGCGCGAGGAAGGCGTCGAGCCACACCTCGGGATCGCCCTCGCCGTCGCCGAGCAGCTGGGCCGACAGCGCGGCGTACGGGACGAGCGCGGGCGGCGCGTCGCCGCGCCGGCGGAGGGCGGCGTAGCGGAGCGCGCGGCGCGTGGGCGGCGGCGCGTCGCGCGCGGCGCTCCAGGCGGAGAGCGCGCGCGAGAGCGCCGGCTGGTCGTCGCGCGCCCAGGGCGCGTCGAGGCTCGCGAAGCCGACCCACGGCCAGGCGGCGGCGTGGTCCGCGGTCAGCTGGGCGGGCGGGCTGCCCTGTCGGAGCGGCGAGTCGCCCGGAGGGAGCGCGAGGGAGAGCCGGGTCCACCGCGATCGCGCGTCGAGCAGGGCGAGCTCCGCGCCGGCAGGCATCGCCTCGCCGGCGGGGTCCACCGCGCGCGCGGCGGCGGCCTCCTCGTCGGCGAGCACGGCCGCGCGCGCGGCGTCGCGCCGGCGCCCGCTCGAGGCGAGGAGCTCGGCGCGCTGCAGGAGCACGGCCGCGCGGAGCGCTGGCGGCGCGGCGGCGAGATCGACGCGCTCGACGAGGTCGAGCGCGCGATCGCGCTGGCCGACGAGGGCCCACGCGCTCGATCGCGCGAGCGCGCGGGCCGCCTCCGGCGCGAGCGAGTCAAGGCGATCCAGCGCGTCGACCGCCCGGGGCGCGTCGCCTTCGAGCGCGAGCTCGCGGGCGGCGCGCAGCGCGAGCGCGCCCGCGGCCGCGCGCAGCGCGTCGGCCTGTGACGGCGAGAGCTGGGGGGCGGCGGCCAGCTCGGCGGCGCGCGCGGCGGCGCGCGCGCGCAACGACCCGGCGATCACGGGCCTCGCGAGCCCACGCTCCGGGAGCCAGTCGAGCGCGCGCAGCGAGCTCGCAGGCAGCGCCGTCGGCGCGCGGGGCTCCGCGCGCGCCGGGGCGCCGTCGAGGCTTGCCTCTCCGGCCGCGGGCTCGTCCCCATCGTCGTCCGGCCGCGCGAGCGCGGCGGCTTCGGCCGCGTCGAGCGCCTCGTCCTTCGCCAGCACGACGGCGAGCAGATCGCCGCGGGCCTCGGGATCGAGCGCGGCCGAGGTGCCGAGCAGGTCGCGGATCGCGCGCGTCGCGCGCTGCGTCGCCTCGGCGGCGTCCTTCCGGGCGGCGGCGAGGCGGGCGCGCTGCGCGAGCCGCACCTCCACGGCGTCGGCCACGCCGGCCTCGGGGGCTTCTGGCATCGGCGGAGGCTCCACGCCGGCCCGGGCGGCGCAGGCGACGAGGACGGCGCGGACCTCGCCCCAGTTGCGCGCCATGCCGGCGTAGCGCCTCGATGCCCGGTCGTCCTGGTTGAGCGTCAGGAGCTCGATGCCGCGCTTCGCCTCGGCGCTCGCGCCGAGGCAGAGGATCGCGCCGGTGGTCGTGCGCAGATCCTCGTCGCGGGGCTCCATCGCCGCGTACTCCTTGGCGATCGCGAGCGCGCGCTGCAGGTCGCCCTCGGTGAGCGCCGCGCGGAGGGTGTGCACGCGCACGTGCCAGTCGGTCCAGCGGTCCGGCTGCAAGAGGAGCGTGCGGCGATCGCCGAGCCTCGCCGCCTCGCGGCCGAGGCTCGGCGCGCCGCAGGCGGGCCCGAGCTCATCGAACGTGACGCGCCCGGTCCCGGCGGCGACCGTGGCCTGGGCCGTCGCCACCGCCTCGGTCGCGCCGACGAGCGCCGCGCCATCCGGCCGGCCGACCGCGGCGTCGGTGTAGTCGGCGATCGCTGCGCGCACGCCGAGCTCCTCGGCCAGCTCGCTCGCCGCCCTGTGGGTCCAGGGCAGCCGCGACGGCAGCGCGAACCAGCGGATCTCGGGCCTGCAGTCGGGCAGCGCCGGGCCGCGCGGCGCCTCGATCGAGGCGAGGCACGCGGCGGCGGTGCGCGTGCCCACGAGGATCGCCGCGACAAGGCCAAGGAGAGCGAGCGCGGGCACGGCCACGGCCGCCGCCGCGAGCGCCAGGGCGAGGGGGCGCCGCCAGGGCGGCCGCGCGGTCGATGCGTCGCGGTGGAGCGGGGAGCTCCCGTCGCGCTCACGGGGCCGTGGGGTGGGCTGCGCGCACACGGGACGGCTTTTAGCCCACGGCACGGCCGAGCGACACTGCCTCCGCGACGCAGCGTGCTCCACGTCCCGGGCGCCGGCGTCACCCGCGGAGCGCGCGCCGTGCGACGCGCAACGTCGGCGCGCTCTCGCCCCGGAGGCCGGCGCGCGCCTAGGGCGCGCTCCGGCCCTCGGCGGCGCTGGCCTCCGGGGCGAGGAGCGCGCCCGCGAGATCCGTGACCGCCGACAGATCCTCGACGCAGGCGACGTCGAGCTCGAGCCCGCGGGTGAGCAGCGGCGCGCTGGCGAGGGCGACCTCGGCGACGCTGAGCTTCCGCCCGGTGAGCTGGTGGAGCGACGTCACGCCGTGCTCTCGGATGCCGCAGGGCACGATCAGCTCGAACGCCTTGAGGTCCACCGCGATGTTGAACGCGAAGCCGTGCATCGTGAGCCATCGCGACAGGCGCACGCCGATCGCGCCGAGCTTCGCGATCTCGCGCGCCCACTCGGCGCCGCCCCACGCCTCCGGGGCGGCGCGATCGACCCAGACGCCGATCATGCCGTCGACCACGCCGCCCTCGACGTGGTGCTCGCGCGCGAGCAGGATCATCACCTCCGCGAGCGAGCGCACGTACCTGCGCACGTCGCAGCGGTCCGGCCTGAGATCGAGCAGCGGGTAGCACACGAGCTGGCCGGGGCCGTGGTAGGTGACGTCGCCCCCGCGCCCCGTCGCGACGAGGTCGATGTCGCGCTCGTCCAGCGCGCGGGCGTCGAGGAGCACGTTCTCGGGGTTCGCTCGCGGGCCGAGCGTGATCACGGGATCGTGCTCGAGGAGCAGGATCGTGTCGCCGATCCGCCCCTGCGCGCGCGCCTCGACGAGCTGCTTCTGCAGATCGTGGATCGGGGCATAGCGGCGCCGGCCGATCCACACGGCGCGCGCGCGCCTCGGCCGGGGCGCCTCGACGGCCGTCGTCTGGCCGTTCGCGGGCTGGAGGAGGTCGCGGAGCGAGGTGGTCGGCATGGCTACTCCGGGACCTTCTCGCCCCGCGCCCGCCGCTCCTCGCGGTAGGCCTCGATGTGCGTCGTGAAGGTGGCCGCGATCTCGGGGTCGAACTGCGAGCCCGAGCACCGCTCGATCTCGGTCACCGCGACCTCGTGAGGGAGCGCGCGGCGGTACGAGCGGTCGCTCGTCATGGCGTCGTACGTGTCGGCCACGGAGATGATGCGCGCGATGATCGGGATCTCGTTGCCCCGCATCCGGAGCGGGTAGCCGCGCCCGTCCCAGCGCTCGTGGTGCAGGTGCACGCCGGGGATGAGCGGGTGCAGGAACTTGATCGGGTCGAGGATGTCGCGCCCGTAGGCGGGGTGCCGCTTGAACACCTCGTACTCGTCGTTCGTGAGCTTGCCCGGCTTGTTCAGGTTGAGCACGCACCCGATCTTGCCGATGTCGTGCATGAGCGCGCTCTGCCGGACGATCTCGATCTCGTGCGGGCCGAGGCCGAGCCGCTGCGCCAGCAGCACGGCGTAGACGGCGACCCGATCCGAGTGGCCCGAGGTGTAGCGGTCCATCTTGTCGATCGCCTTGGCGAGGCCCTCGATCGTCTGCTGGAACGTCGCCTGGAGATCCTGGTAAAGGCGCGCGTTCTCGATCGCCGCGGCGGCGCGCGAGCCGATGATGCTGAGCAGCTTGCGCTGCCCCTCGTCGAAGCGCCTCGTCCGCGTGAACGACGCGACGGCGAGGAAGCCCATGAGCCGCTTCTGGATGCGGAGCGGCACGGCGACGAGCGACTGGAGCGGGAGCGCCGGCTCCGCCGCGAAGAACCTGAGCCCCTTCATGCCCTGCTCGAGGAGCTGCGCGTCGGGCCGGAAGTGATCGAGCACGAGCGCGGGGTCGAGCCGCCCGAGGTCGGCGCCCGCCGGGATGGAGGGGCCGCGGAGGTGCTGGCGCTCGAAGAAGCCGCCCTCGCCGTCGTCGAGCCAGGTCGAGATGAGATCGCCGCACACCTCGTGGAGGCAGCTGTCGGCGACGGTCTCCAGCACCTGGTCGAGCGAGAGGCTCGCCGCGATGGCCTCGCTCACCTTGTAGAGCGACACCGCCTCGCGCAGCCGGATGTTCTCGGCAGCCATCCGTTGCTTCTCGATCCCGCGCTGGACGACGTGCACCACCTCGTCCAGCTTGAACGGCTTGAGCACGTAGTCGTAGGCGCCGCGCTTCATCGCGTCGATCGCGGTCTCGACGGTGCCGAAGCCCGTCATGATGACCGTGAGCGCGTTCGGCGCCGTCTTGCCGATCTCATCCAGCAGCGCGATGCCGCCCATCCGCGGCATCTTGAGATCGCTGATCACGAGATCGTAGTGACCCTTCGTGAGCTCGTTCAGCGCGCTGGAGCCGTCCTCCGCCGTGCGGACGTAGTAGCCCTCCATGCCGAGGAAGTCGGCCAGCATGTCGCGGATCACCTTCTCGTCGTCCACGACGAGGATGCGAGGGCGGTCTTCTGGAAACGTGGACATGCGGCCGGTAAGCCTACCAGATCCGCTCGCAGCGCATCGCACCAAGGTGGGCGGGTCGGGCACAGGAGCGGACCCGCCTCGCCGGGGTGGCCGAGTGGCGGCGCGCGCCGCTCAGTCCTCGTCGCCGGTCGAGATGATGGGGTGCCGGATGGTCCGGGGCGACTCGTCCAGATCCGGGACGCGGATCGAAATGGGCCCGGGGCTGCGGATGGAGGGAGGAGGCGCGGACTCCGCGTCCTCGGGGCGGAGCGGGATCATCCTGCTGCTCGGCGCGGGCTCGTCGCTCGCGGTCGTCAGGACGGGCACGGCGCGCTGCTCGCCGAGGGCGTGCTTCTGCTCGAGGAAGCGGAGGACCGAGGGGCCGGTCGAGCGCTCCAGCGCGGAGCGCAGATCGCCGGGCAGCGTCGACTCGATGATCATCTTCACCCCGGTGCGGGGGTGCTCGATCTCGATGCGCACGAGGTGCACGAACGAGCGATCGAGCCCGTGCTTCTCCTCGAAGTACCGGTTCGTGGGCACGTGACCGTAGCGCTCGTCGCCGAGGATCGGGTGCCCGATCGCGGCGAGGTGCCGCCGGATCTGGTGCGTGCGCCCGCCGTCCGGGATGACGCGGAGGATCGAGTGGCCCGAGGCGACCGCGAGGCGGCGGTACCGCGTGCGCGCCGTGTACGTGCGCGTCCCTTCACGGAGATCGCGGGTGATCGCGCCCTTGCCCGGCGTGACGCCCTTGGCCGCGGCGAGGTAGATGAGGCGCCCCGTCTTCGCGAGCGCCTCGCCCCAGCGCGCGGCCGCCTCCTCGCTCCGCGCGAGCATGACCAGGCCGCTCGTGCCCGGATCCAGCGGGTGCACGATGATGGGCGTCGTCGTGCTGCCCGGGATGCGGGCGCACCGGGCGAGCAGCGAGCCGAGGTACTCCGGCTGCGTGGCCACCGGCTCGTGGGGGCCCTTCTCGACGACCAGCACGCCGTCGTCGTCGTAGATGACCTTCGGCGCGGGCGGGGGCGTCCGGCGGAGCGCGGCGATCGTCTCGATCTCCTCCGTGAGCGGGATCATGTCGAGCGGCGTGAGCTCCGTCGACGAGTACCCGAGGCGGCAGAAGTGATCGAGGTCGCGCGCGAGCGTGTCGGGATCACACGAGACGTAGACGAGCAGCGGCGCGCCGAGGCGCGCGATCGCCTCGCGCGCCGTCGGGGAGACGCCGCGGCGCGGCGGGTTGACCACGATGCCGTCGAACTTCTCCGAGCTGTGGACGAGGGAGCTGACGATCTCCGCGACGTCGCCGGTGCGCACCTCCACGCGCTGGCTGAGGCCCTGGGCCTCGGCCGCGGCGCGGGCGTTCGCCGCCGCGGGCGCGAAGGACTCGACCATGAGGACCCGATTGCCGCCCTGCGCGAGGGCGAGCGAGATCGCGCCCGAGCCGCCGTACAGATCCAGGATGCGCGGCGGCTCCTTGCGCCGGGAGGCGGGGCCGAGCGCGGCCTCTCCCTCGATGACGGGCCCGTCGTTCTCGAGCGACGCGATCTCGCGGAGCAGGAGGGCGTGCACGCGCGCGGCCTGCGCGCGGTGCGCCTGCACGAACGAGCCGAACGCGGCGATGTGGTAGGTCTGCCCGATCCGGTCCTCCGCGTGCGCGGCGCCGTCGAGCACGATCGTCTCGGGCCCGAGGATCTGCGGCGCCTCCGCGTCGTGGAAGTTCGCCGCGACGCCGATGACGCGCGGGAGCATCGGGCGGATGGCGCGGCCGGCCTCCCGCAGCTCGTCGCGCGTGCACGCGCGCTCGCGCTGCAGGACGAACGTGACCAGCACGAACGCCGGGTTGTCCTCTGTCGCTCCCGCCTCCGCGAAGAGCGGCGTCCCGGGCGCGAGGTGGACCTCGCGCAGATCGAGGGCGCGGAGCACGCCGCCCCTCGCCGGGTCGTACGGGAGGAGCAGCGGCCGGACCTCCGGCGGCGGCGACGCGATCAGCTCGCGCAGCCGCGAGGTGACCGCGGCGAGGGCCGGGGTGAGGACCCGGCAGCCCGGGATGTCGACGACCTCGTGATGTCCCGTGCGGCCGTACAGCCCGATCGCGCCGGAGGGGGCGACGATGAGCTTGGCTCGACCGCGATAGCCGGTGATCGGATCGGCCGGGATGACCGAGCTCGTCTGGAGCAGCCCGAGTGATGGGTAGTGCGCGGCTGCGGACACGACCCGAGCACGCTTGGTGCCGAGCTGCTCCGCGTAATCACCCGCGATGAGCGGACAGCCCGCGCACTCGACCGAGTGCGTGCACTCGATCAGCGTGTTCGGGATCTCGCCTGCCTTCAATGTGCGTCGCACGGGCCCGGACAAAACACCGCCGCCCGATCCCTCTGCGCTGGTGCTCTCGCCCAGCCCGTGCGGTCCTTCGATACCTGCGCCGGAAGCCATTCCGGGGGAGCTTACAGGGGCTCTCGGCCAGCGTCGAAGGTGTAAAGCGGAATCCGTCGAGCTTTTCGTCTGCGGCGCTCGGCGCGCCGGGGAGCGCTCTTGGATCCTGACGAGATCCCGCGCTTTCGCCGGGGTCTGCGCTATCTGCCCGGACGGTGAGCGGTCCAGGCCCCGCTCGCTCCGTCGAGCCAGCCGCCAGGCAACGCAGGGGCCAATGTGGGCGATCCCTGGCGCTGCTCCTTACCTCGGGCCGCGCCGTTCGCGACATCCGCGGTCGTAGCGTCGCAGCGCCCGGTCCGTCCCGCGCGCCTCGCGGGGGGCAGTGGTAGACTGAGCGCCTCTTGCGTCTTCCGATCGCTTCTCTCTTCGGCCTCCTGGCTGTGCTGCTCGCCCCTCCGGTGTTCGCCGGACCCGGCGACAAGGAGGCGAACCAGGGCATGAACGCAGCCAGAGGCGGCTTCTGCAAGCGGGCGATCCCGCTGCTCGAGTCCGCCGAGAGCCAGCGGCATCGCCCGAGCTCGGCGGTTCCGCTCGCCGACTGCTACGTCAAGCAAGGCGAGCTGCTGAAGGCCAGCGAGATCTATCACAAGGTCGCGAGCGAGAAGAAGGCGCCCGGCTACAACGCGCGGGATGTCGCGGCCATCACATCGGCCAAGAAGAAGGCAGCTCAGCTCGATGCGCGCATCCCGACGCTCGTCGTCACGCCGGCGGAGCCGTACGAGGGGCTGGTGGTCGAGATCGACGGGGAGGTGATCAGCGAGCCGTCGGCGCCGCACCGGTTCGATCCGGGCGAGGTGCTGGTGATCGTCGCCAGGGCCGAGGGCCACGAGGAGACGTCGCAGAAGATCACGCTGAAGGAGAAGCAGCGGCGCGAGATCAAGCTGCGCCTCAAGCCGAAGCCCGGGGGGAAGAAGCCGCCGGAGAAGCCGGTCGCGAAGAAGCCACCGGAGAAGCCGCCGGAGAAGCCGGTCGCGAAGAAGCCGGTCGCGAAGAAGCCGGTCGCGAAGAAGCCGCCGGAGAAGAAGCCGCCTCGCGCCGCCGAGAAGCCGGTCGCGAAGAAGCCGCCTCGCGCCGCCGAGAAGCCGGTCGCGAAGAAGCCGCGCGTCGCGACGGGCCCCGACGAGAGGCCGAAGCCCGCCGTCGAGATGCCCGAGCCCACGCCGCCCAGCCCGCGCAGGCAGCGCGACGTGTGGCTCGGCGCAGGCTTCCAGGGCTTCTTCATCCCTCAGCTCATGTTCGGGCTCCTCGGGGAAGGGGGGCGGGACGTCCTCGTCCCCGGCGGAGACATCTCGCTGTCCACGCGGCTCGGGCGGCGGTTCGATCTCGTCTTCTCGGTCGCCTACGCGCGCTTCTGGATGGACGAGGCGCCGTTCAAGCCGAAGGGGCACCCGGACACCGACTACGAGATCGTCGAGAGCGATCTCCAGGCGCTCCAGGCGGGGGTCCGCCTGGTCTGGAACATCCCGCTCGATCGAGACGAGCTGTTCGCCTTCCGCGTCGGGGCCGGCCTTGGCGTGGGCTGGACGTTCACGGGCGACCTCTACCGGACCCAGGCATATCCCGGCGACGCGGTGCCTGGCGACCCGGGCTCCTTCGTGCCGGGGGACCCGTACCGCTATGTGAAATGCCGCGGACCCAACAATCCGATCGGGAGCTTCCGGTACTGCAACGAGCTCGATTACGACGCGGATCACTACCCAGGCTATGTCGAGCCGAGCTGGTTCACCCGTCCCAAGGGGCGGCCTCAAGGCCTGCGGCCGCTCGTCTATCCGTGGCTCGTCCTGCCCGAGATAGGGCTCGCGCTTCGCCCGTGGGACCGCGTCGCGTTCGACCTCCGGGTCGGCGCCTCCGTGACGGGCCTGCTCGGAGGGCTCGGCATCCGCTTCGCCCTGTGATGCACCTCGCGCCGCGGACCGCGCGGCTCAGCGAGCGAGCTTCACGGCGCGGCCGAGCTTCCGGGACAGCACGGCATCGAGCGTGCTCCAGAGCTCTTCGCCCGACTTCTGGGCCACCCAGCGGTCCTCGGACGGCCGGTAGTCGAAGTGCCACGCGGCCCGCTCGGCGGCCATCCAGATCTGCCGCGCCGCGCGGTGGCTGTTGATGACGTACTTGATGCCGTCCTCGAACTCCAGGGTGAGGATGCCGCTCTGCAGGTCGGCCTCGACGCCGTCGGGGATCTCGTTGATCGCTCGATCCAGCGCGCGCAGCGACCGATCGGCCACGTCGTCGAACTCTCGCTCCGATAGGGGCTCTCCGCTCATGCCGATCCGCTTACAACGGCGCGCGCCGAGGCGGTACGGGGAAGCGCCGGCGCCCCCTCACTCCCAGGGGACCGTGTAGAGCTTCACGTTGGTCATCGCCTTCATCGCCTCGACGACGCCCTCCTTGATCCCGATGCCGCTGTCCTTGATCCCCCCGAACGGCGACAGCTCGGACCGGTACCCCGGCACCTCGCGCACGTTCACCGTGCCGCAGCGGAGCTCCCGCACGAGCCTGTGGACGCGCCCCAGGTCGTTCGTGCAGACGCCGGCGGAGAGGCCGTAGCTCGTCCCGTTCGCCACCGCGATCGCCTCGTCGATGTCCCTCACCCGCAGGATGGGCGCGTGCGGGCCGAAGGTCTCGTGCTGCACGGAGGGGGCGTCCCGCGGGACATGATCCATCACGGTGGGGCCGTACAGGGCCCCGCGGCGCTCGTTTCCGAACAGCAGCCGGGCGCCGCGCGCGAGCGTGTCCTCGGCCGCCGCCTCGAGCTGCCGCGCCGCGGCCTCGGAGATCACCGTCCCCATGTCGGTCGCCGGATCGAGCGGATCGCCCACCTTGATCTGCGCCGACGCGGCGGCGAGGCGGCCGGCGAACTCGTCGGCGACGCGCTCGCTCACGATGAGCCGCTTCACCGCCGAGCAGCGCTGCCCCGAGTTCCTGTAACAGCCGTACGCCGCGAGCCGCACGGCCTCGTCGAGATCGGCGTCGTCGAGCACGATGAGCGGGTCGTTGCCGCCGAGCTCGAGCACCGCGCGCCGGTAGCCGAGCAGGCCGGCGATGCGCTTGCCGATCTCGACCCCGCCGGTGAAGCTCACGAGCTCCACGGCCGGGTGGGTCACGAGCGCGCGCCCGATCTCCGCCGGATCGCCGGTCACGACGCTGAGCATGCCGGGCGGCAGCCCCGACTCGTGCAGCACGGCCGCGAGGTAGATCGCGGAGAGGGGCGTCTTCTCCGACGGCTTGAGCACCATGGAGCTGCCGCTCGCGACGCTCGGCGCGACCTTGTGGGCGACCTGGTTGAGCGGGTGGTTGAACGGGGTGATCGCCGTCACCAGGCGGAGCGGCTCGCGCAGCGTGTACCCCCGCCGGGGCTTGCCGTTCGCCGAGATGTCGAACGCGAGGCACTGGCCGTCGTCGCGGAGCGCTTCGTACGCGGAGAAGCGGAGCACGTCGAGCGCGCGCCGCACCTCATAGGCCGTGTCCTTGAGGCAGAGCCCGCTCTCCCACGTGATGAGCCGCGCCACCGCCCCCGCCTGCGCCTCGATGTGCGCCGCGGCGCGGAGCAGGATCTCGCTGCGCTCGTGGCGAGAGAGCCGCGGCGGGCCGGAGGAGGCGCTCGCGAGCGCCTCCAGCACCGCCCCCTCGTCGAGCCTCGGCACGCTGCCGATCACCTCCCCCGTGAACGGGTAGCGCACGAGGATGACCTCGTCCCGGTTCACCGGTCTTCCCCCGATCAGGCACGGAAAATGGAACGCTGGTCGATCGATTGAGAGCATCGAGCCCATCCCTGTCCCCCCTTCAGGCGCTCGATCGTCGGCGCTAGGCCATGGCGGTCGAGAGTCGGTTGAGCACCAGATCGAAGACGTCCGCGTTCGACAGCGCGCTCGGCCGGCCCCGCGCGGCGTCGGCGTCGGCTGCCTCCGCGCCGAGGAGCCAGGCGCGCTCCCCGGGCCGGAGCGGGTGGCTCGCGAGGATCGGCACCTCCGCCTCGTGCAGGCCGCCGTGGGACCTGAGCCCGCGCTGCACGGCGGAGAGGTCGTGGTAGGCCGCGCTCTTGCCGAGCACCGTGCTCCGATCGCCGAGGACGACGAGGTCGCCGATCCGATCCGGCGGCAGCGCGAAGCGCCGCGCGGCCTCCTCCCGGGTCAGGACGAGCTCCACGCCCGGGAGCCGCTCGAGGACCTGCGCGGCGCGCGCGCCGTCGTCCGGCGCGCCGAGGTACACGGTGGCGTACGACCCGAGCGCGCCGTGGTGCACGACGTACGGGTCGGTGATCGGCAGGAGCACGCGGAAGCCCGAGAGGCCGGCCTCGCGCAGCGCGTCGTCCAGGTAGCGCACGTTCGGTGAGCCGTCCTGCGTGGTCTTGTCGTTCATGCCGTGATCCGCGGTGATGCCGCAGACGAAGCCGGCGTCGAGGTACTCGCCGAAGAGGGCGTCGAAGCGGGCGTAGAACCGATCGGACATCGGCCCGCGCGGCGGCTCCTTGTGCTGCACGTAGTCGGTCAGCGACACGTAGAGCAGCGTGGCCGAGAGCCGCTCGTGCAGCGCGAGGCCCATCTCCATGGCGTAGTGGGAGATGTCCCAGTCGTAGATCGACGGGTTCTCGCGGCCGACCGCGGCGGTGATCGAGCCGATCCCGTGCTCCGGGATGGCCTGCTCGTGCGCCTTCTCCGCCGACAGCGAGATCGGGCGAGGGCCCCCCTCGCGGCAGGCGCCGAGGAGCGCGCGGAGCTTGTCCTTGGCCGTGACGCAGAGGGTCCTGACGCCCGCCTGCTCCATCTTCTCGAAGAGCGTCGGGACGCGCAGGAACCGAGGATCGTTCATCGGCACCTCCTCCCCCGTGGCGGCGTCGAGGTAATAGTTGCCCGAGATGCCGTGCACGCGCGCCGGCTGGCCGGTGACAATCGACACGTTGTTCGGGTTCGTGAAGCTCGGGACCTGGCCTCGACCGCGCACGTACAGGCCGCCGGCGGCGAGCGTGCCCGCGAGCCGCGGCATCAGCCCGTCCGCGAGCGCCTGGTCGAGGTACTCCGGCCCGCACCCGTCGACGCAGAACACCACCGTCTTGCGCGCGGGCAGCGCATAGCGCCGGTCGCCGAGTTCGATCATGCCGAACGCTGACACGCAGCGCGCCGGCCGAGAAGGGCCGTCGCTGCGCCGCCTCGGGCGCTCCTCCGCCTCGAACGGCGGGCAGGGGAGCGGCGGTGCGTCAGTAGCCCGGCCAGGGATCGGCCGGCTTCGGAGGCGCCGGGACCGGCCGCTTGAAGCACATCACACCGGCGTCGAGCGCCACGAGCTCCCAGCCGCCCTCGCCCCGCGCCTTCGCGATGGCGCGGGCCTCGTCCACGCCGTGCGCCTGCTCGCAGTCCTGCTCCCACCGCGGCGCGGGGACGCTCGGCGTGAGCCCCTGGGCGCGAACCCGCCCCGCCGCGAGCGCGACGGCCGCGCCCAGCACCAGACCGCCCAGCACGAGCACGACCCTCTTGTCCATGGCGTCAGGGACATGGTGGTCCGCGCCGGGCAGCACCGTCAAGCGACGCACCGAGGACGTTCGGCACGCCCGGCAGGATTCGAACCTGCGACCCGCGGCTTAGAAGGCCGCTGCTCTATCCAGCTGAGCTACGGGCGCTTGGACGACAAGCGCATCTCTCGTACTGCATCGCGGACGCGGAATCGAGCGTTACGAGCGTTACGAGCGTCGCCAGCGCCGTGGGCGCGGCGAGCGCCCCGGCGACGTCCGGTCAGGTCGACGCGGCCAGGCGGCGGACCTGCTCGCCGGTCCGGCCGTAACGCCGCTGTCGCCGGCTGTAGGTCGCGACCGCCTCGTCGAAGGTCGCCTCCGTGAAATCGGGCCAGAGCGTGTCGGTGAAGAACAGCTCCGCGTACGCGGCCTCGAAGAGCAGAAAGTCGCTGAGGCGCTTCTCTCCGCCGGTGCGGATGATGAGATCGGGATCCGGCATCGCGCTGGTCGTCAGGAAGTTCCGGAGCGACTTCTCGTTGATCTCCTCCGGGATGACCAGCCCGGCCCGCGCGCGGACCGCGAGCGCGCGCATGGCGTTCGCCATGTCGCGGCGACCGCCGTAGCTCAGCGCGAGCGCCAGGGTCATCTCGGTGCCCCCGGCGGTGTCCTCCACGAGCTTCTCCATCGCGCGCCGCGTCGGCGTCGGGATGTCCTCGAGATCGCCGACCACCTGAACCGCGATCCCTCGACGGATCAGCTCGTCGTGCTCCCCCTCGGCGAACTCCTGGCAGATGCGCATCAGCGCGTCGATCTCGTCCTTGGGCCTCGACCAGTTCGCCACGCTGAACGCGTAGAGCGTGAGGTACGGGATGCCGCGATCGCGGCAAGCGCGCACCGAGGTGCGCACGGCCTGCGCCCCGTGCTGGTGCCCCCGCATGCGGGGGAGCCCCCGCGCCGCCGCCCAGCGGCCATTGCCATCGAGGATGATCGCGACGTGCTTGGGGAGATTGCTGGACGTCATGGGCTTTCCTGGGTGGGGACGACGACGGACTCTGCGCCGAGCATGAGCGCGGCAGGGGGGCCGACGGTGGTGCGATCGTGGAGGTTCTGTGGAGGATGGCGCGGGAGAGCTCAAGGCGCTCTGGCCGCTGACGGGTGCGCGAGCTCTTTGGCACGCGCTCGCTCGCCCGAAGACCACCGCCGCGCCTTCGCACCACCGATCCGGTGCGCTGTCAAACCGAGGAAACCTCCCGGAAACCAAAAGGGTCGCCGGGAGGAGCGGCATGGCGAGAGAGCTCATCCTTTCACAGGATCAGGCCCCCGGCAGCGAGAGCTTGAACTCGACCTCGGGCGGCCCGCGGTGGGTGCACTCGGCCGAGCCGCTGTGGGCCTCGGCGATCGCCTTGACGATCGCGAGGCCCAGGCCGGTGCCGCCCCGGTCGGCGCGGGTCGTCACGAAACGGCGGAAAAGGCGGCCCGCGACGTGCCGCCCGATCTCGCCGCGGTTGCGGATCGAGATCGCGACCTGTCCGCCCACGCGAGACACGGCGATCTGGACGGGGGCCGCGGCGTCGCCGTGCGTGTGCGCGTTGTCGAGCAGGTTGTCGACGGCGCGCGAGAGCCACTGCTCGTCGCCGCGCACCGTCGCCGAGCTCGGCGCGTCGAGCTCGACGCGGCTGCCGCGCTCTCGCGCCCGCGCCGCGGCGGCCTCTGCGATCGCGACCAGGTCGACCACAGCGGCGTGCTCCACGCCGCGCGCCTCGAGGCGCGCGAGCGACAGCAGCTCCCCGAGGAGCGCCTCGATCCGCGTGGTCGCCTCGCGGATGCGCGCGACGAAGCGGGCGGCCTCCTCGGCGTCGTCGAGCGCGCCCTCGGAGAGCACCTCGGCGCTCGCGCGGATCGCGGCGACGGGGTTCTTGAGCTCATGCGAGAGATCCGCGGCGAACGTCTCGACGAAGGGGCGGCCCTCGATCTGGCGCCGCATCGAGTCGATGGCGCGCGTCAGCCGCTGGACCTCGCGGCCCTGCGCCGGCGGCGTCGCCGCGCGCACCTCGCCCTCGCTCACGCGCACCGCAAACTCGGTGAGCGCCTCGATCGGCGTCGCGATGGTGCGGCCGATCAGGAACGACGAGATCGCCGCCGCGGCGCCGAGCACCGTGCTGAGCACGAGGATTGGCGGGGCGAAGTCGGCGACCATCCGCTGCACCACGATGGTCGGCTTCACGACCTGCACGCTGCCGACGCGCTGGCCGCGGACCTGGATGGGCGCGGTCACGAAGACGGTCCCGGGCTCGCCCGGCGAGGCGCCGCGCGCCCGGAGCACGCGGCCCTCGGGATCGAGCAGCGCGATGCTCTGGGCGGTCGGGCCCTCGGCCTCGCCGTCGAGCGCGCGCACCGCCGCGAGATCGACGCCGCGCACCTCCATCTCCATCGCGGCCACGGCGGCGAACGCGGCCGCCTCGTCGCGCGCGCTGCCCTCGGCGAGCAGCGTCGCGCGCGCCTCGATGCGATCGATGACGAGCAGCCCGAGCCCGAACGCAAACGCGCCGACGATGCCGCCGAGCGCGATGAAGATCTGCATCCGGATGCTCATCCCCGCCGTCCGGGCGCGGACGAGGCGCGAGGCGAACAGCGCGACGAGCAGGATGAGCGAGACCGCCGCCGCCGCGGTGACGACGAGGCGCAGCACGCGTCAACCGCCGCCTTCCGCGGGGCCCGGCTTGTCCGCGACGCGGTAGCCGACGCCGCGCACCGTCTCGATGAGGTCGGCGTCGCCGCCGGCCTCGACGACCTTCTTCCGGAGCCCCTTCACGTGCGAGTCGATGGTCCGGTCGGTGATCGCGAACCCGTCGCCCCAGACGCGATCGATGAGCTGCGCGCGCGTGAAGACCCTGCCCGGCGCGGCGAGCATGCAGGCGAGCAGATCGAACTCGACGCGGGTGAGGTCGACCTTCTGGCCGCTCACGTACGCGCGCCGCGTGGCCTCGTCGACCACGAGCGGCAGCGGCGCGGACGCGGCGGCGGACGGCGAGGGCCGCGCGGCGCGGCGCAGGACGGCCCGCACCCGCGCCACGATCTCCCGGGGGGAGAACGGCTTGGTCACGTAGTCGTCGGCGCCGGTCTCGAGCGCGGCGACGCGGTCGGCCTCGCTGTCGCGGCTCGACAGGACGATGATCGCGGCGCGCGCCGCGCTCCGCCGCGCCTGGCCGATCAGGTCGAAGCCGCTGCCGTCGGGGAGCATGAGATCGAGGATGATGAGGTCGGCCTTGTCGATCTCCCGCTCCGCGGCCGCGAGCGTGGTGGTGACGGTGGCCGCGAACCCGTCGCGGCGCAGGAAGTAGGCGATCGACTCGGCGATGGCCGGCTCATCCTCGACGACCAGGACCTTGGCCATGGTCGGTGAGCCTAGAACGGCGCGGCGGACGCGTCGACAGGGCTGGTCGGCGGGGCTGGTCAGCGGGGCTGGTCAGCGGACCTGGCCGGCCCCGCCCCTGCGGGGGCTCGCGGGCGTCGCGATCGCCGCGTTCGTGCGCGCTCAGGCGTGCGGGATCGCCGCGTTGACGAGCTCGCGCACGACGCCGAGCAGCCGCTCGTAGTGCTCCGGGACGGGCCGCAGGCCGGCGCAGTGGACCACGAGGCCGCCAGGGCGGAGCTCGAGGTGCCCCTGGAAACCGCGGCGGGCGAGGAGCTTGCGCAGCCGCGGATGGAACGCGCCGGCGGCCTCGCGCTGGGAGGCGGCGAAGGTCGTCACGTGGGCGTCCCAGAGCGCATCGTCGAGGGTGACCCGGGGCGGGGGAGCGCTCTCGATGAAGGCGACGCGCGTCAGGAAATGCTCGCCGACGCGCATCGAGGCGCGGCGCTGGAGCGCCGGGTGCGCCGCGAAGCCGAGCAGCGTCCGCTCGAGGGGCTCGGCTTCGCCCTCGGCGTACCAGGGCTCGGCGATCACCGCGTGCCCGGGGTTCGCCGTCCACGTGCACGCGGAGAGGTACGCGGAGGGCGGCGCGATCGTGTCGTAGGGCTCCCAGCGGCGGAACCAGGCCTCGTCGGGGCGCGCGGTGAAGGCGAGGCCGCGCCGGGCAGCCCACGCCGCGATGTGCTCGGATCCCAGCGGAGGCGGCATGGATGGCGAGGTTAGTCGGCGCGGCGTCGCCTCGGAAGCCTCCGGCGCCATGCGATCGCGAGCGCCCCGGCGCCGAGCGAGAGCCAGGACGCCGCACCTGCGGCCGCGCCGTTCCCGGGCGCGTCGCAGGAGCATCGGCCGTAGATGCCGACCGTCGTCTCGTCGTCGTGGTCGTCGTCGTTGCCCAGCGGGGCTCCAGCGCCTCCGTGGCCTGCGGTCGTGATGGGCGCGCCGCCGGCGTCACCGGCGTCGCCGCCGCTCCCGCCTGTGCCGCCGCTGCCGCCCGTGCCGCCGCCTTCACCGCCGCTCCCGCCTTCACCGCCGCTCCCGCCTGCGCCGCCTGCGCCGCCGCTCCCGCCTGCGCCGCCGCCGCCCGTCTCGCCACCGTCGTCCGCGCAGCGCGTGAGATGGAGGGGACGTTTGCGCGTGCAGTCCGTCGGCGACGCGCAGCGGGGATCGGAGAGCGCGGGCGGCGCGCCTGTGCCGCCGATCTCGCCCAGGTCAGGGTAGGCGACCTCGGTCCTCTCCCAGCGCCCCGCGGTGTGCTCCATCCAGCCGAACACCCGCTCCTGGTACGGAACGGCGCCGCCGATAGCCGGGTCGTAGACGCCGCGGCCCGCGTCGTAGTTGGGGTTGTTCGGGTTGTTGACGTACGCGAGCCCGTTGTAGGCCCACACGGCGCTGTACCAGTGCTCGATGAACGCGGGTTGCCGGTCGCCGACGCAGCGCGTGGCCCTCCACTTCGAGGCCAGGATCTGGGTGCCGGTGGCCGCGTTGTAGGTCGGCTCCGCGGCCACGCGGCGCGGATCGAAATCCGGGCTGTCGCCGCTCCGCATGCCGCTCGTGATCTGCGAGGCGCCGTAGCCGCAATCGAAGGAGATGATCGTCCGCGAGCTCTCCCCCGTCTGGTCCATGGGCCGGTCCGGCGCGCAGAACTGCTGCCACCCCGACTCCTGCATGGCGATCGCCTTGAGCAGCTCGCAGGGGAACGTGGCGGGAACGTCGCGCCGCGCCTCGGGCAGGTCGCAGCCCTGACCGAGGTTGAAGGCCGGCGGGCCGGCCTCGCCCCAGGCCTCGGGGCCCCGCGAGACGCGGTCGAAGATGGCGTTCCACTCCGCGACGGAGGGGTTGATCCCGGGCACGGCCTCGATCGCGCAGCCGCGATCGTTGTACGCGCTCGACGCGGTGAAGCAGGGGCAGTACGCGGCGCGCGCGGCCGGCGCGACCAGCGCGGCCGCGGAGAGCGCCGCCGGGATCAGGAGAAGGCGGCCCGTCACGGCTCCTCCTTCGCGGCGGTGAAGCCGGCGACCGCGATGCGCGCTCCGGGTGGCGCAGGGATCGCGGCGACCTCGCCGCTCTCCACCCGGATCGCGAAGGGGACGGCGAACGCGGACGGGTTCGTGTGCAGCGCCGCCACCCACGCCGCGTCCTGCGAGACGGCCTGGATGGCGTCGATGCCGGGGCCGAGCGGGCTGCGGACCGTGGCGCGCGCGCCGACGACGAACAAGCCGGTGGCGCGCTCGGGCGTGTACGCGAGCCCGCCGCCCGGCCAGGCGTACGGGGCGAGGCCGTGGCTCGCGCTCGCCTCGAGCCGGGTGCGCTTGCCCCGGGCGAGATCGATCCGATCGATGACCCACATGCCAGGGTCGGTCTCGTGCCGCTCCTGGAACACGAGCGCGCCCGCCGCGGCGTCGATCGAGAAATCGCGCGCGAACGGCGGGATCGACGGGGCGATCGCCCGCGTCGCGCCGGAGTCGGGGTCCACGAGGACGATGTCGGCCGACGCCGGGGAGACGCGGTAGAGGACGAGCTCGCCGTTCCACGCGCCGGCGAGGAAGGCGAGGTGGCCGGTGTGTCGGTGCACGGTGCGGATCGCGCCGGTGGCGAGGTCGACCTCGTCGATGGTGAGCGCGTCGACCCGGAGCTGCGCGGGGTCGTTGTCGGGCTGCGGCTCCGGGCCGGCGACGCCGCGTGAGACGAAGACGCGCCCCTCGGCGGTGACGAGCGGGCGGCTCGCGTGGACCACGCCGTCGCAGAGCGCGACGGGCTCTGCGCCCGGCTGGATCCGGAAGAGGCTCGCGTTGAACGAGCGGTCGCTGGACGGGCTCGTCTCGGCGGTCGCGACCACGAGCCGCGTTCGCGGGACGACGCGGGCGCGGACCACGGCGTCGCTCAGGTGCCGGAGCGTGGCGAGCGCGGGACCGGCCTTGGCTCCGCCGATCGGCGCGATGTGGAGCGTGGTCCGGGCCGCCCCCGGAGGCGTCGCGACGATCGCGACGCTGGGTGGAGAGGAGGGATCGGCGGGCGCCGCGACGGCCGTGGGCACGAGGAGACGGCCGACCCGCGAGATCGCGGGCGCAGGGGCGTCGCCATCGGCGAGCACCGCCGTCATCGTGCCCGTCAGCGCGGCGAGCAACGCGCAGGGGAGCGCGATCCTGTGCAGACGGCGCCGTGTCAGGGGCGAGCGGGCGTAGGAGCTGAGACGCACGACAGGAGAAGAGTAGACGATGCGCCGGTGAGCGCCCGCTCGCGTGGCGGCGCTCTCTTGCCAGCCTCTGCCTCCCCGCCGTTCCGCGCCGTCGGGGCGCCCGACCCCGTCGCCGTCACGCCCGGCGAAAGGCAGCGGGCCGCCAGGAAGCCGGCCCTCAGAAGCGGCCGGTCATGCCGAGCCCGGCCGCGCCGGGTCCAGCGACCGGCGTCAGCTGGATCCTGCTGGGCGAGGGCTGATTGAACCCGAGCTCCCAGATGAGGCCACCGGCGACGCCGGCGGCGCCCAACCCGAGCAGCACGCCGCCGACCGTCGCGTGCGTGCGCCCCTGATTGCCCTTCTCGGCCACCTCCTCCGCGCAGCCCTTGCGCGACGGGCAACGGTCCTCGGCGGCGCCGATGTCCGCGAAGCCGCTCGAGGTCAGGATCCCGCCGACCAGCAGCGTGACGACCCCGGCGCCCGTCGCGACCCACGGCGAATAGCCGTAAGGAGGCTGCGGCGGAGGCTCCTCCTTGGGGCGGTCCGGGATCGCCGAGGTGGTGGGGGCCGTCGGGAGCACCGCCGGCGCCGACGCGGACGCGCTCGCGCTGGCGCTCGGCGCCGGCCGGAGGGCGTTCTTGAGGTTCTGGATCTTGTCCTGGATCGTCTGCGCGTCGCTCGCGTCCGGCGTGCGGGCCAGGTAGGTCTCCAGCGCCGTGACCGCCTCGGCCCGCTCGCCCTTCTTCTCGTAGGCGTTGGCGATGTTGATCAGCACGCCGTGCGCCGAGCAGTCGAGCTGGTAAGCGTCCTTCCAGTACTGGATGGCGCGATCGTAGTCAGCGCGCTCGTAGAACTGGGTGGCGGCCTTGTGCGCCCCCTTGGCGCCTTCCAGGTCGGCGGGGGTCGCCGTGCGGTAGCACTCGGGGTACTCGATGGCCGGATCTCCTGCTAAGGCCAACCCCGCGGCGAGGAATATCCCCGCGCCGAGACCGACCAGCCAAGTCCGAAGCACACGCATCCGAGCCGCCCTCCGAGAAGTGGCCGCAGCATACTGATCCGCTTCGCCGGCAGCGAGAAAAAGGAATAGTTGCGGACCTCGAGGCAATGCGTTCGGCCTGCCGACCGGCGTGGCGAGCGCCGAGCGAAGCGGCGGCCAGGGGAACGGGACGGGAGCGCCGAGCGAAGCGACGGCCGGGGGACGGCATGGGAGGGCGGCCGCGGGAGCGGGACGGGAACGCCGCCCGCGCGGCGCGTGGGTGGCCGACCGGCCGACCGGAGCGTCGAGAGACGGTCCCGGCGCTTGCTTGGTTTCCGGTTCTGCTAGTCTCGCCCGGTGATGCTCCCCGAAAAGAAGCAGATCCTCGTCGTGGATGACGAGGCGAACCTCCGGCGGGTCCTCAGCGCCCAGCTCGGCCGGGATGGCTACGAGGTCCACACCGCGGAAGACGGCGAGGAGGGGCTCGCGTTCCTGAAGGAGCACCACATCGATCTGGTCATCACCGATCTCCGGATGCCCAAGGTCGACGGCATGGACCTGCTCCGCGCCGCGCTCCGCGACGACCCATCGCGGCCTGTGGTGCTGCTCACGGCGCACGGGACCGTCGACAACGCCGTCGAGGCGCTCAAGACGGGCGCGTTCGACTACATCACGAAGCCGTTCGATCAGAACGAGGTGCGCGTCGTCGTGAAG
Source organism: Sorangium sp. So ce302 (assembly GCF_051530145.1). Lineage (GTDB taxonomy): Bacteria > Myxococcota_A > Polyangia > Polyangiales > Polyangiaceae > Sorangium > Sorangium cellulosum_B. The sequence continues at coordinate 3,711,014 of NZ_CP150326.1, forward strand.
AAGGCCCTCCGCACCCGCGATCTCGCGAGCGCGGACGCGACGCGGGACGTCTCGGCGGCGCAGCCCCGGGGGGGCTCCGACCGGTTCGGCATCATCGGCGAGAGCCCGCCCATCCAGGAGCTCTACGCGATCCTCGAGCGGGTCGCCGACACGCCGACCACGGTGCTCATCAGCGGCGAGAGCGGCACCGGGAAGGAGCTCGTCGCGCGGGCGCTGCACGAGAACTCCGGCCGTCGCGACCGGCCGTTCATCAAGGTCAACTGCGCGGCCATCCCGAAGGACCTCATGGAGTCGGAGCTCTTCGGCTACGAGCGCGGGGCCTTCACCGGCGCGGTCGCCTCCAAGCCGGGGCGCTTCGAGCTCGCCTCCGGCGGGACGCTCTTCCTCGACGAGATCGGCGAGATCCCGAACGAGATGCAGGTGAAGCTCCTGCGCGTCCTGCAGGAGAGCGAGTTCGAGCGGGTCGGGGGCATCAAGACCATCCACGTCGACGTCCGGCTCGTCGCCGCCACCAACCGCGACCTCAAGCGGGAGATCGCGGCGGGCACGTTCCGGGAAGACCTCTTCTATCGGCTCAACGTCGTCCCGATCGCGCTCCCCGCGCTGCGCGACCGGAGGAGCGACATCCCCCACCTCTGCACCCACTTCGTCGCGAAGTTCAACGCGCGCCTCAAGAAGAGCATCGAGAGCATCGAGCCCGAGGCGCTCGAGCGCCTGGCCTCGCACGCCTGGCCGGGGAACATCCGCGAGCTCGAGAACGTCGTCGAGCGGGCGCTGCTCTTCGCCGACGGCGCGCGCATCCGCCTCGACGACCTGCCGGAGGAGATCCGCGGCGGCGCCACGTCGGCGCCCGGCGCGTCGCTGCCGCTCGCGGCCGCCGCCGCGGACACCTCCGCCGCGCCGTCGACGCCCGACGGCCTCAAGGAGCAGGTGAAGGCGGCGATGAGCAAGCTCGAGCGCGACCTCATCGAGCGCGCCCTCAAGCAGACGCACGGCAACGTCACCCACGCCGCGCGGCTCCTCAAGATCTCGCGCAAGGGGCTCCAGCTCAAGATGAAGGAGCTGAACCTCCGCGAGCGCGACGCCGAGTGAGCCTGTGGGCCTCGGCGAGCAGCGCTCCGTCCGCGCGCCGGGGGGGAAGGCCCTCGCCGCCGCCGCCTCGCTCGCAGGCCTCCTCGCGGCCGCTCCCGGCTGCGATCGCGGCGGCGCCTCGCCGGGCACGGACGCCGATCTCGACGCCGCCCCGCCCTGGGACGTGAGCCAGACCGAGCCGGAGCCGCGCCCCGGCATGGCGTGGATCCCGAAGGGCGTGCTCATCGCGGGCACGCCGCCGGACCGGCTGCCGCGCATCGCCGACGAGGAGATGGCGGGCGCGCAGGTCGTGATGCACGGCTTCTACATCGACACCTTCTCGTACCCCAACGAGGTCGGCGCGATCCCGACCACGAACATCGCGCAGGACGAGGCGCGCGCGCTGTGCGAGGCGCAGGGCAAGCGCCTCTGCACGGAGCTCGAGATCGAGCGGGCCTGCAAGGGGCCGGACAACACCACGTACGAGTACGGCGACACGTACAAGGCGCCGGTCTGCGCGACCGGGCAGAGCCGGGTCCTGACGCCCAACGGGGTGAACGCCGGGTGCGTGAGCGCGTTCGGGGTGCACGATCTCCACGGCGGCGTATGGACATGGACCTCGAGCCAGTGGCAGCGGGACAGCGGCAAGTCGGGGCTCGTCACGCTGCGCGGAGGCAACGGGCCGACGGGCGAGCTCGTGGGGCGATGCGCCCACGGGCGCGGCGCCAAGCCGGACACGCGCCGCCCCGAGGTCGGCGTCCGCTGCTGTGCCGGCGAGGTGAACAGCTTCGAGGTGGTGCTCGAGGTGACGCGCGATCGCCCGCTCCGGCTGGAGCCGCTCGTCGACGCGCGCGCGGCGGCGCAGCTCGCGGCGCTCGCGCCGGAGGAGGTGCGCAACGCGTCCCGGGCCGGGTCGGCCGAGGGGGCGTTCAGCGTGGAGCGCATGTGGACCTGGCACCCCCGGGGCAACGAGGAGCTCGTGCTCGGCGGCGGCTGCGCGCGGCCGGCCGGGGTGAACGGGGCGCCGCGCGGCCGCGGCAAGCGCGCGAAGCGGGCGCGCCCGGGAGACGGGACGACGTGCGGGCTCCTCATCGGCCGGATGCGCATGAGCGCGCCGGCGCTGCTCGCGTTCGTCCCGTCGGATCTCTGGGAGCCCACGATCGGCGAGACGGACTCGCCGCGCGAGCTCTTCCTGTACGGCGGCGATGCGCTGGGCGCCTTCCGACGTCGAATCACCTACGAGTGGGGCAAGATCGGCGTCGCCGACAAGGAGCGCAAGCGCAAGCACAAGGGCCGCCGCGGGCTCTCGTACGACTGAGTCCCCTCGGCGTCGCGACGAGCGCGCAGGGGCTCGCGGGCGCGACGCCGTCGTAACGGGTGGCGCTGGCGCGCGGCGGCACCACATTCCGGCTGCGCCCTCCGGTCCGCGGCACATTCGCCTTGCGCCCGGGCGCCTGGAAGGGCAGCGCTAGCAGCGCGCGTCGCCGCCGCGCCGTCCGCACGCTCCCTCCGATGACCCGCCCGCACGACCCCGAACCGCGCGACGCGCCGAGCAAGCGTCCGGACGATCCCGTACGGCGGCGCGCGGCCGCGCGGCGCTCGCTGCGCGCAGCCGTCGCGCTCGGCTGCGCGCGGCTCCGCGGCGCTCGCGGCGGGCGGCTCGGCCTCGCCATGGCGGCGCTCATCTCGCTGGGGTGCGGCGTCGTGGCGCTCGTGCTCCGGCTGGACGACGGGACGACCTCGCTGGAGGCGCTGCTCGGGTCCGCGGCGCACGGGCTCGCGTGGGCGGCCGCTGGCCCCATCGCCCTCGCCGCGGCGCACGATCGCCCGGGGGCCGATCGCCGCGACGGCATCGAGGCGCTCGCCGCCGCGCGGGGGATCTCGCGGGCCTCGCTCCACGGCGTGCGCAGCCTCGCCGCGATGCTCGAGGTCGCGCGCGTCGTCGCGCTCCCGCTGGCCGCGCTCTCGGTGCTCGCGGCGCTCCTCTCCGGCTCGCTGCTGCTCGGCCTCCAGCACCTCGCGTACGGCGCCGCGCTCGCCCTGTTCGGCGTGGTCTCCGGTGTGACGCTCGGCGGCCTCGCCGCGGCGAGCGGCCGCGTCGCCGGGGCGCGAGGGCGCGCCCTGTTCCTGGTGCTGACCCTCGTCCCCTGGGGGCTCGCCGATCTCGCCGGCGACTCGAGGTGGTCGATCCCGGGAGCGCTCGGCGCGTTCCTCTCCTTCGCGGCCCGCTCGGCGGGAGGCCCTGCAGGATGAGCCCGAACGCTCCTGTCGTGGTGCTCGAGGGCGTGCGCGCGCGCGACGGCGCCGGCGAAGAGGGGCGCCCTCGGGGGGGCCTCTCGGGCCTGTCCTTGGCGCTCGGTCCGGGCGTGCATGCGGTGCTCGGCGCCCCGGAGGACGGGACGCTCGCCCTCGCGGAGGTGCTCGCAGGGCGCGCAGCCCCCCTCGCCGGCCGCGTCCTCGTGGCGGGGCGCGACCCGCGCCGGAGCGCGGCGACGCGGGCGCGGATCGGCGTCCTCGCCGCCACCCCGGAGCTGCCCGACGGCGCGTCGGTGGCGTCGTGCATGTCGGTCGCGCTCCGGGCCCGCGGCGCGCCCGCGAGCGGCGCCGCGGCGCTCCTCGAGCCGCTCGGCGTCGCGCCGCTCCTCGCCCGCCGCGCGGCCTCGCTGAGCTTCTCCGAGGCCCGGGCGGTCGAGCTGTCGCTCGCCCTCGGGGTGCCGCGGCCGCTCCTGCTCTGCCTCGTCGAGCCGTTCGCCGACGTCGCCGTGCCGTCTTCGGAGCCGCTCCGAGAGCGCCTGCGCGCCCTCGCTGCAGCTGGCGCCTGCGTCGTGCTCGTCACGTCCTCGACCGTCGACGCGAGCGCCCTGGCCGACCGCATCCACGTGCTCGATCGCGGCGTCATCGCGCGAACCGAGCCTGGCGCCGGCGACTACCTCGCCGCTGCCCCGGGCGCGGACCCGCCGGGCGCGGGGCGGCCCGAGGTCGAGATCCACGTGCTCGTTCATGAGCGGGCGCCCGACGCGCCCGGCGCTCGCGCGCTCGCCGCGGCGCTCGCGAGCGCTCCCGCCGTGCGCGCGGGCGCGTGGGAGCAGGGGCCGGCGGAGGCGTCGTCGACGCTGCGGATCCGGGCCGCGGACAGGGAGGCGGCCGCGCTCGCGATCCTGGATGCGGCCGCGAGGGAGGACGTCACGCTCCTCGCGATCTCCTCGCCGCCCCCGTCGATGCACGACGTGCGGGCGGCGACCGCGCTGCACCTGGCCGCCGTTCGCTCGCGCCGGCCCTTCGGCGCACCCGCGATCGAGGGCGCCGCCCCGCTGCCGGGCGCGCCCGAGGGGCCGTTTGCGGTGGCGGCGTTCGACGCACCGACGCCGCTCGGCCTGGCAGCGCCGCTCAGCCGGCCGTCGGACGGTCCGTCCGCGCCCGCTGGTGAGCCGCTGTCGGCGCACGGCGATGCCGCTGCCGGCGGACGGATCGGGGCCGACCCGCCGGGGGCCGACGGTTCGCCGCGCGCCACGGAGACAGGACGCCACGATGGTGGGTGAGAGCGCATCGAGCGCCGCAGCGCGGCCGCTTCCTCCAGCGGAAGGGGGGGTCGAGCGGGGCGGGCGCGCGCTGACGGGCGTCCGCCTCGGGATGGAGATGACCCTGAGCCGCCTCCGCGCGCGGCGTCCGCTGCTGGCGTTGGGGCTCGGCGCCGCGCTCGCGGTCGCGGCCGCGGTCATCGAGATCGCGTTCGGGCCTTCCGGGGCCGTGGACCGGGCGCTGCTCTCCACGTTCCGCCTCGCCACGCCGCTCACGATCTTCGCCCTCGCCGCCGACGCCGCCGATCGCACCGCGCTGCGCGACGCGGCCTGGCCGGCGGCCCGCTTCGGCGCCTCGTCCCACCATGTCGCGCTCGGCATCGCCCTGGCCACGGCCCTCGCTTCCGCCCTCGTGGGAGCGCTGCTCGCCGTCGTCGTCGTCGCCGCCGCCCATGGTCCCGGCGCTGCGCCATTCGTCCGAGACATGCTCGTCAGTGGGTGGATCGGCGCGCTCACCGGAGCCGCCTACGCTGGCTGGTTCTCGCTCGGTGCGACCTTTCTCCGGCGCGGCCTCGGCCGCTTCGTGCCGCTCGCGGCCGATCTCCTGCTCGGTGGCTCGGCCGGGGTGATCGGCGCACTGTTGCCCCGGGGCAACGCCGTCAACCTCCTCGGCGGTCCGCCGCCGCTCGGGCTCGGGCAGCCCGCGAGCGCCGCCCTGCTCGCGTCGAGTGCCCTTGTCCTCGCGCTCGTCGCGGCGGCTCGCTGCAGGGAGTAGCGCGCGGGCCGGGGCCGCGGCGGCTCGGCTCGCCTTGCCCCGACCGGCTGCTTGACGTCCACCGCGATGGCGTGAGCGGCGCAAGAGGGATGGCTTCATCCGCTCGTTCACGTACTCTTCAGGGAATGACTCAGGAGCACGGGGACGACGAGGCCACCAAGGCGGTCAACGCGCCTCGATCGGTCCTGCTCGTCGGCTCGTCCGAGGCGCTGGCGGCGCGCTGCAGGGGGATGTGCCTGCGGGCTCGCGTCATGCTCATCGTCGAGAGCGACCTGGCGGCGCTGACGAACACGGCCGTGGAGCGGAAGCCGCTCGCGCTCCTGTTCCCCGACGACATCTACGCCTTCGACAGCGCGGAGTTCGACGCCCTGGCGCGCGACATCCAGGCCGCGGTGGTGACCCTCGAGCCAGGCGTCACGGACGAGGTCATCGAGGCGCGGCTCGCGGAGGCGCTGCTCCGAGCCGAGCTCCTCCGGCAGCCCGAGCCGTCGTCGAGCCGTTACGTGCTCGTGCCCGACGGTCCCCGCCGCTCCAAGCGTCGCTGACCGGCGCGCCCTTGAATGATGATGAAAAGGAGCTCCATCCAATGAGCGAGCTGCACCTCGATCCGAACGCATCCCGCCTGACGATCCACACCCGAGCCGTAGGGATGCTCGCGCGCCTGGCGCACGACCTCGAGATCACGGCGTCCGAGCTGCGCGGTCGGGCGCGGCTCGACGGCGAGTCATGGAGCGCCGAGCTCGAGGTCCCCGTGGCCAAGCTCTCCGTCGCGGGGGTCCTGCGCGGCGATCGCGTCGATCCCGACGCGCTCTCCGCGGGAGATCGCGGCGACATCGAGCGGCGCCTGCGCGGCGAGGTGCTCGCGGGGACCGAGATCGTGGCGGTGCGCGCCTCGGGGGCCACGCGTGACCGCGCCGAGGTGCGCGTCCAGATCGCCTCGGGGAGCGCCTCGCTGGTGGCGCGGCTCTCCTCGCGCGATCGCGGCGACGGCGCGATCGGGGTGACGGCAACCTGTCAGCTGTCGATGGCTGCGCTCGGCGTGCGCGAGGTCAAGGGGCCGCTCGGCGCCTTCAAGGTGCGGGACGAGCTCGATGTCCTCTTCGATCTCACTCTGCGTCCGGCGGGCTAGGCGGCTCGGACGGGAGCTCTGGCGCCGCGTCGCCGCGCGAGCAGGCGCCGTGGACCTGGTAGGGCTTGCCGGCGAGCCGCTTCGCGAGTGAAGCCCCGCGCCAGGCGACGTACGCCTTGTTGAAGTCGAGCAGCTGGTCGGGGGCGAAGTAGGGGTTCTTCGTCTTGCCGAGCGTGACCAGCGTGAGCACCTGCTCCGCCACGCTCACGGGGCAGCCCTCGAGCCGGAGGGCGGTCTCGTTCCGGGCCATCGCGAGCTTGGTCGTCACCTTCACCATCTTCGCGAGGACGTCGTCGTGCTTCGCGGTGTAGGGGTCCCGCGCGCTCCGCTCCCGGTACAGGCTCTCGATGCTGACCAGCTGATCGCCGATCTTCCCTTTGTACGTCGCGCAGTCGCCGATGAAGATCACCTTCTCGCCCGGCTTCGCGTCGATGGGGCCCTCGTAGGCGCCGAACACGACGTGCATCCGCGGCATCTTCGCGTCGCACTCCTTGTCGTACTCGCGCAGGATCTCGATCGCCTCCTCGATGGCCCCTGGACAGCCGCCCCAGCAGTAATCGGTGTGCTCGGGCTCGGGCGGCGAGCCCGCGTAGGCCGTGATGTTCGTGCCCTCGAAGTACTTCTCGACGCGGACGAGGCCCACCTTGAACCCCTTGGCCTTGTGCTTCGCCTCGTCGAGCGTCACGTCCCCCGTGATCTCGATCTCGCCGAGGTCCATCGGGCCGAAGCCGCGCTCCGACGCCAGGCGGATGTGCTCGACGCTCCTCGGATCGACGCCGATGATCTGGCAGCAGACCGAGTCGAACGCGACCTGGTTGTTCCCCATGATGATGAGGCCCAGGTCGAACGGCGAGGGCGTGAGCATCCGCCCCTCGCCCGCGGTGATGGCGTCGATCGCGATGAACTGCGGCTGCACGATGTACTGCAGATCGGCGACCTTCTCGTTCAGCCGGTGATCGTGATCGATGAGCCTGTGCCGATCGTCCTGGATCCCGATGTAGTTCTTCATCGAGAAGGTCACGGTGGTCCAGGGATGCGACTTGAACTTGGGGCAGTTCACGAAGAAGTCGGCCTTCGCGACGGGCTCCGGCGTGAACACGTAGTCGCGCAGCCGGCCCTCGTGCGTGAGCGGGATCTCGACCTGCTGCTCTTCCTCGAAGTGGTAGTGCTTGACCCCGGTCCGGCGGAACATCGGGTAGTAGCCGGCGCTCTCGTACGTCATGCGGGTCGGGAGCGTGATGCCGCACCGCTCCCCGACGGCGAGCTCTCTCACGCGCCCGTCGTCGCGATCCTTGAGCGCGCCGATCACCCCCTCGACGAACTCGGGCCGCGTGTACGCGTGCGGAAAGTGCGTTCCCGACGCGACGACGTTGGGCTTGATGAGCGTCCGGCCGTGCGGGCGCAGCGAGAGCTCTTCGAGACCGCTGCGCACGATGCTGCGGATCTTCGCAACGTCATACGTCGAGCAGCGGCGCAGAATTACACGAGGGCGCGACGTAATTTTCATAGAAAGCCAGCGTATGGGTCGCGCTGAGCCATCGCAACACTCGCCGCCGGACGAGCCGGCCGGACGAGCCGCGCTGCGCTACCGCTGCAGAACAGCCTGCGCGTTCGCTGCTGGACGGATCGTCGTGGCTTAGCCCGTGCGTTCGCCGCCGACGAGCCGCGCCAGCTCGGCGCGGACCTCGCGCGTCGCATCGATGAGCCGGCCTTCGAGCTCGTAGGTGCGCTCACCGGGCGCCGCGTCGTTGGGCTCGGTGGGTGTGCGCAGGCGGCACCGGGCGACCTTCACCCGGATCGCCGTCCCCGTCGCTTGCAGCGAGCCCTCCACGCGCGCTCCGGGCGCCGAGGAGGCAGTCGAGTGGAGCCGCACGCGATCGCCGTCGATCTCGACGAGCTCTGCCTCGCCGCCCTTGGACCAGGTGAGGTGCGACGTCATTCCGGCCTCCGCAGGCCGGCGCTCCGCCCGCGGGCGGCGCCGCCGCGGGCCCGCTCGATCGCCGCGCGGGCTTCGCGGGCAGCGTCCTTCTCTTTCAGGCTCTCGCGCTTGTCGACGGTCTTCTTCCCCTTCGCGAGGGCGATCTCGGCCTTCACACGGCCGTTCTTGAAGTAGAGGCGGGTCGCGATCACCGTCATGCCCTCCCGCTCCACGCTCTTGCGGATCGTCTCGATCTCGCTCTCGTGCAGCAGCAGCTTGCGCGGGCGCTTCGCCTCGTGCCCGAAGGCCGCGCCGGACATCACGGGGATGTTGACCCCTTTCAGGAACACCTCTCCGTTCTCGATGGCGCACCAGCTGTCGGTGAGCTCGGCCGCGCCGTCGCGGAGCATCTTCACCTCGCTGCCGAGCAGCACCAACCCTGCCTCGAACCGATCGTCGAGGGTGTAGTCGAACGTCGCGCGCTTGTTGCGCACGATGAGCTTCTCCCCCTCTCGCTCCTTCTCTTTGCCAGCGCGGCTCACGCGGCCGCATAGCGCGCGCGCCGCCGCCTGTCCACACCGCTTCACAGGGCGGCGCCTGCGCCGGCGCTGCTGCTGCGCGCCGCTCGCGCGGCGCGCCCCGCTGCAGTGGCGGCGTCCTCGCTTGACGCCGATCGCCGCCGCTCGTCCAATGGTCCTTTCGCACGACCTGCCGTCGGCCTGGAGGACTCAGTGAATCGCGGACTGCGCTTTTCGGCCTGGCTCGGGGCGATGGTGGTGAGCTCTGCGCTGCTCCCCGCGTGCAGCTGCAGCTGCGGCGTCGCCACGGACTCCGGCACGGTGGACGGCGATGGGGGGTGGGGCGGTGGCGGGCAGGGCGGCGATGCGCACGGCGGCGGCGGGCACGGCGGCGATGCGCACGGCGGCGGCGGCGGGCAGGGCGGCGATGGGCACGGCGGGGGCGCGCCGACTCCCAGGCGCGTCGGGGCGACCGAGACGGTGACGGCTGGCGAGGTCGCTAGGAGCTCGCGCTACCGCATGGTGTTCACGCTCGGGCAGCCGACGCAGAACCAGGGGACGTCGACCTCACCCAAGGTGCGGATGCGAGGAGGGCTCATCGGAGCCGACGGGAGCTTGCCATGACGAGGAGCTGGCGATGAGGACATCGATGATCGCGCGATGCATGACGGCATCCGCCCTGGCGGCGGGCGCGGTCGTGCTCGCGGGGACCGCGGCTGCGGCGGTCCCGGCGACCGTCACCCATCAAGGCCGGCTCTACGACGAGCGCGATGTGCCCATCAGCGCGACGCTCGATGTCGTGTTCGCCCTTTACGACGAGCGCGACGCTTCGACGCCCCTGTGGAGCGAGGTCCATTCGATCACGTTCGAGGACGGCTTCTTCTCGGTGCGCCTCGGCTCGATCGTCCCGTTCGAGCAGGCGATCTTCGACGGCGCCGAGCGGTACCTCGGCATCACCGTGGGCGACGATGTCGAGCTGGAGCCGCGCGCGACGGTCGCGAGCGTCCCGTACGCGCTGCTCGCCGGCAATGTGAACGGCGACATCACGCCGACCTCGGTCACGGTGAACACCACGAGCGGCAACACGCTGGTGCTCGGCGAGCGTGGGGTCATCGTGAACGGCGTCCTCGTGATCGACGAGAACGGCGAGTGGGTCGGCTCGCCGACGGGACTTCAGGGCCCACAGGGGCTGCCTGGACCGATCGGTCCGGCCGGTGCGACGGGGCCGGAGGGGAGGGTCGGTGCGACCGGGCCTGCGGGCGCTGCTGGTCCGACAGGGCCGGCCGGGCCGATCGGAGCGATCGGGCCGACGGGCGCCGCAGGCCCCACCGGGCCCACGGGGCCGGAAGGCGTGGCTGGACCTAGGGGGCCGGAGGGCCCGGCAGGGCCCGCAGGCGCGGCAGGGCCCATGGGGCCAGAAGGCCCGGTGGGCGCAATCGGACCGGAGGGCCCGATGGGACCAGACGGTCCGATGGGCCCGACGGGACCAGAGGGCCCGACGGGCGCGACCGGACCGGAGGGCCCGATGGGCCCGAGGGGACCAGAAGGCCCGGTGGGCGCGATCGGTCCGGAGGGCCCGATGGGCCCGAGGGGGCCAGAAGGCCCGGTGGGCGCGATCGGTCCGGAGGGCCCGATGGGCCCGAGGGGACCAGAAGGCCCAGAAGGCCCGGTGGGCGCGATCGGTCCGGAGGGCCCGATGGGGCCGCTCGGGCCAGAGGGGCCGGTCGGTCCCATGGGACCAGTGGGCCCTACCGGTCCGCAGGGGCCAGTGGGCCCTACCGGTCCGCAGGGGCCACGCGGGTTTACCGGCCCCGTTGGTCCGACCGGGCCCCAGGGGGTCGTGCTGACGTTGACGGTCCAGGGCGTCGGGCCGCACGCCGCGCTGCCGGTCGGGAGGCCTGTCGACTTTTTCGGGCCGACAGCGTTGGTGGCGGTCTCGTCGACGAGCCAGTCGATCTATGCGACCGCGCATCGGTACCTGGGCACGGACGGCTCGCCTGCGGACAGCCTCAAGCTCTACATGTGCTACCAGCGGGTTCGTTCCGGGCCGTCTGGCACGGTGCTCGACGAGGTCCAGGCGGTCGGCCTCGGGATGGCCGGCGGCCGGGTCCCCGCGGATACCCGCGTCCCCTTCGGGCTCAGCGCCGTCATCACCAATCTCACCGCGGGCACCTACAACATCGGAATGTGCGGCCAGACCTTGAGCCCGAACTGGACAAGCAACGATTACGGCTACCTCTCGATCCTCCTCGTCAACGGCTAGCCGCCGCGCCTGCCGGGCGCGCCTGCAGCGCTCGGCTTGCCGGGTCGCCCGAGCGTCGTGCGCACCCCACGTCACGGACCGTGATAATTCGACGACGCGGAACGCAATGCCGCAGCACGCTGGGTCGGCACGCCGCCCACGTACGATCGTTCGCGACGATGGGCTGAAAGGGGGCTAAACACTCGCGGTTTTCACGCGGCCGTGTCCACTCCGGACGGCGTCCCGCGGGTTCACCCTACCGCGCGTCCTATGCACTCGATCTGTCTCCGCGGCGCCCGCACGCACAACCTCCAGGGCATCGACCTCGATTTCCGGCCCGGCGAGCTCGTGGCCATCGCCGGCGTCTCGGGCGCTGGCAAATCGTCGCTCGCGCTCGACACGCTCTATTCGGAGGGACAGCGCCGGTTCGTTGAGAGCTTCAGCCCGTACGCTCGCCAGTTCCTCGAGCGGCTCGAGCGGCCGCCGATCGACGCGCTCGAGCCGGTGGCGGCCGGCGTCGCCGTCGATCGACGCGCGCCGGTCAAGAGCTCGCGGTCGACCGTCGCCACGATGGCCGACCTCGAGCCGTATTTCTGCGCGCTCTTCGCGCGCGAGGCGGTGCCTGTCTGCCCGTCCTGCGAGGAGCCGGCCGCGCGGACCGACCCGGCGCGCGCGGCCGACCTCGCCGCGAGCGCGCACGAGGGGGCGACCGCGCTCGTCACGTACCCGATCGCGGTCGCTGGAACCGAGCGGTTCCTCGACGTGCGCGAGTCGCTGCTCGCCGCCGGCTACCGGCGCCTCCTCGTCCGCGGCGAGGCGCGCGACATCGACACCGTAGCGCCGTCCGAGGCGATGAGCGGCGCGGACAAGGTCGAGGTCATCGTCGATCGCGTCCGGGTCGCCCCCCGGGAGCGCCGGCGCCTCGGCGCCGCCATCGAGGAGGCGTGGAAGGGCAGCGGGGGCGACGCCTCGCTCCACCTGCAGCGTAAGGCCGATGAGCAGGGCGGCCAGGGGGCGGGGCCCACGCGGCTCCGGCTCGTGCGCGGGCTCGCCTGCCCCTCGTGCGCGCGCGCCTTCGATCCGCCGCGCCCCGGGCTGTTCTCGTACCAGTCCCCCACCGGCGCGTGCCCCTCGTGCCGCGGCTTCGGCCGCACCCTCGGCATCGACTACGACAAGGTGATCCCGGACCCCTCGAAGTCGATCGCAGGCGGCGCGATCCGGCCCTGGAACGGCCGCTCGACGACGTGGGAGCGGAAGCTGCTCCGCGCGTTCTGTGAGCGGAAAGGCATCCGCACCGACAAGCCGTGGCGCGACCTCTCCGACGCGCAGCGCGCGCTCGTGCTCGAGGGGGAGGGCTCGTGGACCCAGGGGAAGTACCCCGGCGTGAAGGCCTGGTTCCGCTGGCTCGAGACGCGCACCTACAAGATGCACGTCCGCGTGCTGCTCGCGCGTTACCGCACCTACGACGTGTGCGGCGCGTGCAACGGCAAGCGGCTCGCCCCCGAGTCGCTCCTCTACCGCGTCGGCGGCCTGGATCTCGCCGCGTGGCACGAGCTCGAGCTCCGCGACGCCCGCGCGCGCCTCGAGGCCGAGCGCCCCCAGACAGGCCAGGGGGAGATGGCCCGCCGCGAGCTCATCGCGCGGCTCGGGTACCTCGAGCGGGTCGGGCTGGGCTACCTCTCGCTCGCCCGCCAGGCGCGCACGCTCTCGGGCGGCGAGGCGCAGCGCGTCGCGCTCACCGCGGCGCTCGGCACGTCGCTGACGGGCGCGCTCTTCGTGCTCGACGAGCCGACGGTCGGCCTGCACCCGACGGACATCCCGCCGCTCATCGCGGCCATGCGCGAGCTCGCCGATCGCGGCAACGCCGTGCTCGTCATCGAGCACGAGCCCCTCGTCATCCGGGCGAGCGATCGCGTCGTCGAGCTGGGCCCCGGCGCGGGCAAGCAGGGCGGGCGCGTCACCTTCGACGGCCCGCCCGACGGGCTCGCCGCGCGCGGCCCGCTCGCGTCGGCGCGCGCGGAGCGCCGGGCGCCGAGCGGGAAGATCGCGATCCACGGCGCGCGCGAGAACAACCTCCGCGACGTCACGGTCGACGTGCCGCTCGGCGTCGTCGTGGCGATCACGGGGCCGAGCGGCTCGGGCAAGAGCACGCTGGTGAACGACGTGCTCTACCGGCACATCGCGAGGGCGCGCGGCTACAAGGACGTCGAGGCGCCCGGCCTGTACAGGCGCATCGAGGGCACGGCCGACATCCGCACCGTCACGCTCGTCGACCAGGCGCCGCTGGGGCGCACCTCGCGGGGCAACCCCGCGACCTATACCGGCGCATGGAACCGCATCCGCGCGCTCTTCGCCGAGCAGCCGGAGGCGTCGGCGCGGGATCTCGGGCCCGGCCACTTCTCGTTCAACGTCGCGCTCGGGCGCTGCGAGGCGTGCGCGGGCGAGGGGAGCGAGACGATCGAGATGCAGTTCCTCGCCGACGTGTCGCTGACCTGCCCGACCTGCAAGGGCAAGCGGTTCCGCGACGAGGTGCTCGAGGTGAAGCTCGACGGCCGCTCGGTCGCCGACGTGCTCGACCTCTCGATCGACGAGGCGTTCGAGGTCTTCGTGGGGCAGCCCGCGATCCGGCGGGCGCTCGCGCCGCTCAAGCAGCTCGGCCTCGGCTACCTCACGCTGGGGCAGCCGCTCTCGACGCTCTCCGGCGGTGAGGCGCAGCGGCTGAAGATCGCGCGCGCGCTCGGCGAGCCCTGCGCGGGCGCGATCTTCCTCCTCGACGAGCCGAGCGCCGGCCTGCACCCCGCGGAGGTGACGCACCTCAACGCCGCGCTCTCCGTGCTCGTGGCCGAGGGCGCCTCCGTGATCGTCGTCGATCACGACCTCGACGTCATCGCCGCGGCGGATTGGGTCGTCGATCTCGGCCCGGGCGCGGGCAGCGAGGGCGGGAGCGTCGTCGCGGAGGGGACGCCCGAGGAGGTGGCCCGGACGGCGACGCGGACCGGCGTCTCGCTGGCCGAGTGGTTCGCGCAGCGGGGCGACGGCGGCGCTCGGCGCCCGCGGCGCGGTGCGGCAGCGGCGCCTGCCGCCCTGAAGCCCGGCAAGCGCGGCGGCGGCGCGCGCGCGTCGCTCGACCGCGGGCGGATCGAGGTCGAGGGCGCCCGCGAGCACAACCTCGCCGAGGTCTCGACCGTGATCCCGCACGGCGAGATCGTCGTCATCACCGGCCCGAGCGGCTCTGGCAAGAGCACGCTCGCGTTCGATGTGGTCTTCGCCGAGGGCCAGCGGCGCTTCCTCGAGACGCTGACCCCCTACGCGCGCCAGTTCCTCCCCACGCTGCCGCGGCCGGACGTCGATCGCGTCACCGGCGTCCCCCCCTCGATCGCGCTCGAGCAGCGCACCACGCGCTCCGGCGCCAACTCGACCGTCGCGACCGTGACCGAGATCGCGCACTACCTGCGGCTGCTCTACGCCAAGGTCGGCGAGGCGCGCTGCCCGGACTGCGACGTGCCGATCGAGGCGCGCTCGCCGGACGAGGTGTACCGCTCGCTCGTCTCGACGCGCGGCGCGCGGACGCTCCTCGCCCCCGCCGTCGTGGCGCGCAAGGGGACGTACCTCGACGTCTTCACCGCCGCCGCCCGGGCCGGCATCACCCGCGCGCTCGCCGACGGCGAGCCGTGCGCGACCGACAGCCCTCCCCGCCTCGACAAGCGCCGCGAGCACTCGATCGATCTTGTGATGTACGAGGGGCGCATGGACGGGCTGGATCGCGCCCTCTTCGACCGCGCCCTCGCGTTCGGGCGGGGGGCGGTCAAGCTCGTCGGCGGCCGCGGCGGTGAGCAGCTGCTCTCCACGACGCGCACCTGCCCGCGCTGCGGCGTCGGCGTCCCGGAGCTCGATCCCCGCTGGTTCTCTTTCAACACGAAGCAGGGCCGGTGTGAGTCATGCGAGGGGACGGGCGCCTCGGACTTCGACGACGACGCGCTCGCGACGCCCGACCCGTGCGAGGCCTGCGGCGGCTCGCGCCTCGCGCCGATCCCGCGGGCGGTCCGGCTCGCGGGAGAGCGTTACCACCAGGCGTCGGGCCGGTCGGTCGCGGCCGCGGCCGCGTGGGCGAGGGGGCTACAGTTCACGGGCGACCGCGCGCTGATCGCCCAGGCGCCGCACAAGGAGCTCTGCCGCCGGCTCGACTTCGTCTGCGAGGTGGGCCTCGGGTACCTCACGCTCGATCGGCGCGCGGCCACCCTCTCGGGCGGCGAGATGCAGCGCCTGCGGCTCGCGGCGCAGCTCGGCAGCGGCCTCACCGGGGCGCTGTACGTCCTCGACGAGCCGACCATCGGCCTTCACCCGCGCGACACCGACCGGCTGCTCGGCAACCTCCGGAGGCTCGCCGGGATGGGGAGCACCGTGCTGATGGTGGAGCACGACGCCGACACGATCCGCGCGGCGGATCACCTGATCGACCTCGGCCCCTCGGGCGGGCGCAAAGGCGGCCGGATCGTCGCGGCGGGGCCGTCGCGCGCGGTGCTCGCGAACCCCGACTCGCCGACCGCCCGGGCGCTCGCCGGCGAGGATGCGCTGCTCAGCGCTCGCCCGGCGCGCCCTCCTGTGCGCGAGCACATCGAGCTCCTCGGCGCCCGCGCGCACAACCTCCAGGGGGACACGCTCCGGATCCCCGCGGGCCGGATGACGGTGGTCGCCGGCGTGTCCGGCTCGGGGAAGAGCACGCTGATCCAGAAGGTGCTCTACCCCGCCGCGCGCCGTGCGCTGAAGCTGGAGGCGCCCGAGCCGGGCCCGCACAAGGCGCTCCGGCTTCCGAAGAGCATCCTGCGGGCGGTGGCCGTCGATCAGTCGCCCATCGGGCGGACGCCGCGCTCGATCCCCGCGACGTTCCTGGGCGTCTGGGACGAGGTCCGCAAGCTCTACGCTGCCTGCCCCGACGCGCAGGTGCGCGGCTACGGCCCTGCGCGGTTCTCCTTCAATACGGCCTCCGGCGGGCGGTGCCCCGCGTGCGAGGGGCAGGGCGTCATCGCGCACGAGATGTCGTTCTTGCCGGACGTGACCACGCCGTGCGAGGCGTGCGGCGGCGCGCGCTTCGAGCCGGCGACGCTCGACGTGCGCTACCTCGGTCTGTCCGTCGGCGAGCTCCTGGACCTCACCGCGGAGGAGGCCGTCGAGGTCTTCGCGGCCCACCCGAAGATCCGCGCCCCGCTCTCGACGATGTGCGATCTCGGCGTCGGCTACCTCCACATCGGCCAGGGGTCGCACACGCTCTCGGGCGGCGAAGCCCAGCGGCTCAAGCTCGCGGCGGAGCTGACGGCCGGCGCGCGGCCGAAGCCCACGCTCTATGTGCTCGATGAGCCCACGACCGGCTTGCATCTGGCGGACGTGACGCGCCTGGTCCGCGTGCTCGATCGCCTCGTCGAGCGCGGCGACACGCTGGTGATCATCGAGCACCACCCGGCGGTCATCGCGTGCGCGGATCACGTGGTGGAGCTCGGCCCGGAGGGCGGCTCCGGCGGCGGGCGCATCGTGGCGGAGGGCACCCCGCGCGAGGTGGCGCGTCAGCCGACGGCGACGGGCGAGGTGCTGAAGCGGATCTTCGCGAAGGCTACGTGAGCGGGCGCGCCGCGCGAACCGGCGCGCTGTCCCGGGGAGCGCGGCTCAGCCGCCGGCGCGCTTCGCGTACTGGTACGCGGTGTAGGCGGAGATCAGGTGGCAGATCCAGCCGAGCCAGCCGCCCGAGCCGATCCACAGGCCGGGGGTGACGATCAGCCAGAAAATGCAGCGCAGGAACGCGCCGTTGTAGAGCTGCCCAACGCCCGGAATAAGGAACGAAAGCACTGCGGCGATCCCGGATTTGCTCATGGCATCGGAACCTGATCACCGTGACCGCCCTGTCAAGCGGGCTGGGGGAACCTCGGCACGGACCCGCCGCGCCGCTGCCAGCGGCACAGCGGGCGGCGCAGGACAGCTCAGTGGCTGCCCGGTAAGACGATCCTTCGACGGCCCGTCGAGGACGTAGAAGGGGTCGGCGCAGGGGTCGTCCCCGTGGCGGTGGGTGCAGGGGTCGTCCCCGTGGCGGTGGGCGCAGGGGTCGTCCCCGTGGCGGTGGGCGCAGGGGTCGTCCCCGTGGCGGTGGGCGCAGGGGCCGTCGCCGTCGGCTTGGGTTGTGCTTGCGCCGTCGGCTTCGGGGCTGCCGCCGGGGCAGGCGCGGGCGGCTCCGGCGCGGTCGCCGCGGGTGTGGCGGCCGTCGGGGGGGGAGGCGCCGGATCGCCGGCGACCGACGCAGGCGCCGGGGGCGCCTCGATGGGCGTCAGCGCTGCAGCATCTTCGGACGACCCTCGGCTGCGCATCACGAAGAAGACGGTCGTCAGCCCGCCGATGACCACGAACGCGCCGATCCCGATCAGCGCGAGCGTCGCGCCGGAGCTCTTCGCGCGAGGCCGCGCGGGGATCGGCGCCGGGTACAGCGCACCGCTGCCCGGCGGCTGGGGAGCGCCGCCGGCGTGAAACCCCGGCGCTCCGGCGGCCCCGGGGCCACCTGGGGCCCCGAACGGCGAGCCGCCGTACGGGCTGGGAGGCTGGGGCGGCTGCCCGTAAGCGCCTCCTGCTCCAGGTGGCCCGCCGTAATTCGCTGTCGCACCGGGCCCGTACGGGCCGGGTACACCAGGTGGCGGCGCGCCGTACGGGCCAGCGGGAGCGCCGTAAGGGCCGGGCGTTCCGGGAGGCGCGCTGTTGGTCCCGCCTTCGACGAGGGTCCGCGGGACGGCTGCGCCAGCGGCGTTCGGATCGTGCGGCGCGGTGCCGGGCGGCACGGGAAAGGCGCCCTGCGGCGAGTTGAGCCCTGCGAGCGGAGGCTCGCCGGGCACGGTCTTGCCAGGGCCGTACATGCCGCTCGGGGGCGCAGGCCATCCCGGCGGCGGACCGCTATTCTGGTTGCTCATCGAGATCGCATCCTACCTACCGTAGGCGCTGGGCGCGTCAGTTGTTGGGTACGATGATCACGCGCCGTCGAGGCCTGTCCGACGGCGTGGTGGTGGTCGGGCTCGTCGTCGGCGGGCTCGTCGTCGGCGGGCTCGTCGTGTTCGGCTGTGGGTTGGCCGGCGGCTGTCCGCTGGGCGGCGCGGGGAACGGGAACGGCGGCAGCGTCGACGGGATGACCCAGGGAAGCTGGGGGATGATCGTCGTCCCGCTGGGGCGTGTCGTCGGCGCCGTCGTGGTCGTCGGCGCCGTCGTGGTCGTCGGCGCCGGCGGCTTCGCCGTCGTGGTCGGCCGGGGCTGCGGCTTGGCGACCACGGGCGGCTCGACAGGAGGTGGCGTCACCGCCGGGGGCGTCACGGCGGGCGGCGTCGTCGCGGGCGGGCTGGGATCCGAAGGCACCGTGTTGGCCGGCTGGAGGGTCGGCAGGGCCGGCGCCACGTCGGTCTGCTCCTTCCGGCTCAGCTCGTTGGCAATGTACAGACCGCCGACGACGGCCCCCGTGATCCCCATGGCGAGCAGCAGGATGGCGAACAGCGACGTCCCGCCTCGCGCGGGCCGCTGCGCGCCGTGCGCCGAGGCGCTCTGCGAGATCCTCGGCAGCGGATCCATCGGCGCCGTCCCAGGGATGTAGCCCTGCGCGCCGCCGCCATACGCGCCGCCATACCCGGGCGCTGGGCCGCCGTTGAATCCGCCGCCCGGGGCCGCGCTCCTGTCCATGAACGGCGCGCCTCCGACCGCCGTCCCTCCCGGGCGCGGCGACACATCGAAGGGTCCCGGCTCGTGGCTCGTGGCGGGCACCCCCTGGGGGAGAGCGTAGGGGGCGGCGCTCACGGTCGCCGGCTGCGCGATCTGGGGATACCCTCCTTGTTGGGGATAGCCCCCTTGGGCGAAGTACGGGTCTGAGGAGGGCTCCGGCCTCGGCGTGAACCCTGGAGCTGACGCCGAGGGACCTCGGGAATCCGAGGAAAAGCCGCCCATGGGGGTCGAGGGCCCGAGGCCGCCCGGGGGGCCGCTGGACGCGTGCTGCGCGCCGCCGTCCTCCGGCGGAATCGTCTTGGGAACGGAGCTGGCGCGACCGTCCCCCATCGCGTTGGTCGCGGGCGCCGCCGCGGAAGGCGTGAGCATCCCGGGCGCCGCGAGGGCTGCCGCCAGGGCGGCCCCGGACGACCGCGCCAGGCTGACCTCGGACGGCGCGGGGGTGAGCGCCGACGGGGCGCGGGCGGCTCGGGCGAACGGCTCCAGGGCGCTGCGGAGCTCGGCGGTGGTCGCGAAGCGATCCGGCGGCGAGGCCGCCATGGCGCGGTGGACGGCGGCGCAGAGGCCGGGCGCGAGCTCCGGCGCCAGGTCGGAGAGCTGAGAGATCTGGCCCGAAAGGTAGGCTCCCGCGATCTGCTGGGGCTCATCGCCGCCGACCGGCCGGCGGCCGGCCAGCATCTCGAAGATGATGACGCCCAGCGAGAAGATGTCGGCGCGCGCGTCCACGGAGTCCGCCGAGTAGGCCTGCTCGGGCGCCATGTACTCGGGGGTGCCCATGATCACGCCGGGGCGCGTCAACCCGCGATCGAGCTCCCCCGTGACCTTCAGCTTGGCGATGCCGAAGTCGAGCAGCTTGATGAGCGGCTCTCCCTTGGCGGACTTCGTGATGATCACGTTGTCCGGCTTCAGGTCCCGGTGGACGACGCCCGCGCGATGGGCGGCCTCGACGCCCTCCAGCATCTGCATCGTGTACTCGAGCGCGTCGGGGTACCCGAGACGAATTCCTGCCCGGTAGAGCTCCTCGTACAGGGTCTGGAGCGTCTTCCCCTCCAGGTACTCCATCACGATGAACGCCAGGCCGGACGCCGTCTGGTCGACGTCGCTGACGCGAACCACGTGCGCGCTCTGGATCTGCGCGGAGACGCGCGCCTCCTGAAGGAAGCGCTGCACCAGGCCGGAGCGGCGGGACAGCTCGGGGTGGAGAAACTTGAGGGCGACCGTCGTCCCCAGCACCTCGTGGCGGGCTTCGTAGACGCTCCCCATGCCGCCATCGCCGATGAGGCGCACGAGTCGGTACTTGTTGTTGATGACCTGGCCTGCCTGCGGACGCATCGATCTCCGTTGAGGGCGCTGGAGTTGCTCGGAGAGTCTCACAGGCTGGTAGACGAACGTCAGCCCCATTTGTGCGACACAGCGTCGCGATGATCGCGAACCGCCCTGCTTTTGGGCGCAGCGAGCCCCATCCATTTCCGCCCGCGTCCCGTCCAGGGCGCCCATACGGCTGAGGTCGCACGCTCCGAGGTGCACGTGCCACCACAAGCATTTGCGATGACGCAATGCATTGTCGCGCTTCGTGTGGGCGCGACAGCGCTGATGCACGCGTGCGGGACCGAGTATACCTGGGAGCGCCGCGTGGGAGCGGCGCCGAGGAGATGCCCGTGCTGGCTGCGCCGTTGCTCGATGCCCTGATCGATCGCTCTCTGGAGGAAGACCTCGCGGGAGGCGATCTCACCACCGAGGCTTGTGTCGAGGCCTCCGCGCGCGCGACCGCGAAGGCGGTCGCGCGCAAGCCGCTCGTCGCGTGCGGGGGCGACGTGTTCCTGCGCGTCTTTCAGCGCCTGGATCGGCAGGTAGAGGGCGAGGTGCTCGTCGCGGACGGCGCCTCCGTCGGCGCCGGCACGGCGCTGTGGACGGTGCGTGGCCGCGCGCGCTCGCTCCTCAGCGCGGAGCGCACCGCGCTCAACCTCGCGCAGCGGATGAGCGGCGTCGCCTCCGAGGCGCGCCGCTACGCCGAGGCGATCCCGGCTGGGTCGAGCGTGCGCATCACCGACACCCGCAAGACGACGCCCGGTCTCCGCGGGCTGGAGCGCTACGCGGTGCGCGTGGGCGGCGCGCACAACCACCGCGACAGCCTCGGGAGCGCCGTGCTCATCAAGGACAACCACATCGTCGCGGCGGGCGGCATCACGACCGCCATCGCCCGCGCGCGGGCGCGTGCCCCGCACACGACGAAGGTCGAGGTCGAGGTGGCCTCGCTGCAGGAGCTCGATCAGGCGCTGGCCGCCGGCGCGGACATCATCATGCTCGACAACTTCACGCTGGCCGATGTCAAGGCCGCGTCCGCGCGCGTGCGGTCGGCGCAGCACGGCCGGCCTCTCCTCGAGGTCTCCGGCGGCATCACGCTGGAGCGCATCCCGGAGCTCGTCGCCGCGGGCATCGACGTCATCAGCGTCGGGGCGCTGACGCATTCGGCGCGCGCGGCCGACATCGCGCTGGATCTCTCGCTGTGAGGCGGCTCGACGGGGAGGCGATGGAGCGCGAGCTCTCGCGGCTGGGCGCGTCGTTCGGGCGGCCGCTCGCCGTGGCGGCCGAGACCGCGTCGACGAACGACGACGCGCGGAGCGCGGCCGCAGCCGGCGCGCCGCACGGGGCTGCGTTCCTGGCCGACGCGCAGACCCAGGGTCGGGGGCGCGGCGGGCGCTCCTGGCACTCTCCGCCCGGCGAGAACCTCTACCTGTCGGTGGTGTTGCGCCCGAGCCTGCCGGCGAGCCGAGTGGCCCCCATCGCGCTCGTCATGGGGCTCGCCGTCGCGTCCGTCATCGAGCGACGGCTCGCGCCTCTTCCGTCCCGCGGCGCGTCGGGCGGCGGCTCCACCGTCGAGGTGCGGCTCAAGTGGCCCAACGACGTGCTCGCCGGGGCCCGCAAGCTGGCGGGGATCCTCGTCGAGGCCCAGCTGCGCGGCGAGTCGGTGAG
Source organism: Sorangium sp. So ce302 (assembly GCF_051530145.1). Classification (GTDB taxonomy): domain Bacteria; phylum Myxococcota_A; class Polyangia; order Polyangiales; family Polyangiaceae; genus Sorangium; species Sorangium cellulosum_B. The sequence continues at coordinate 3,732,892 of NZ_CP150326.1, forward strand.
CAGCGTGATCGTCGGCGTCGGGCTCAACGTCCATGCGTCGAGCTTCCCGCCGGATCTGTCGGCGCGGGCCACGTCGCTCGCGATGCTCGGGATCGACGACGTCCCGCGCGAGCGCCTCGCCGCGGAGCTGCTCCAGGCGATCGGCGACGCAGCGGCGAGGTTCGAGGCAGGAGGGCTCGCGCCCTTCGCGGAGGATCTCGCCCGGATGGACTGGCTGCGCGGCCGCCGCGTCGAAGTCGGCGGAGTGGTCGGCGTCGCGGCGGGGATCGATCCGGAGGGGCACCTGCTGGTCCGCGGCGCGGACGGCATCCTTCGAGCGGTGGCGGCGGGCGAGGTCAGCGTCATCTCCAGCTGAGCGCCCCGCGCCGCTTGCGTTGCGCGCTCGGCGCGGCCAAAGCTCCCGCCCCACTTCGGGTCGCCGGCGGCATTGCGCCGCCGAGGCCGACCGAGGCTCCTCGGAGGCGTCGCTTCCTTGAAAGAAGACACCCTCGTCGTCCACGAAATCTACGCCAGCGTGCAGGGCGAATCGACGTTCGCCGGGCTGCCGTGCACCTTCGTCCGGCTCACCGGGTGCAACCTGCGCTGCGCCTGGTGCGACACGTCGCAGGCCTTCTACGGCGGCAAGCGGATCCGCCGCGGCGAGGTCCTCGAGCGCGCGCTGGCCCTCGGCACGCCGCTCGTCGAGCTCACAGGGGGCGAGCCTCTCCTTCAGCCCGGGTCGTTCCCGCTCCTCGCGGAGCTCTGCGACGCGGGCCGGACGGTCCTCGTCGAGACCAGCGGCGAGGCAGACGTCTCGCGCGTCGATCCGCGCGTGCACAAGATCATGGACCTGAAGGCGCCTGGCTCGGGGGAATCCCACCGGAACCGCTGGTCGAACCTGGATCACCTCACGCCGCGCGACGAGATCAAGTTCGTGCTCGCCGATCGGGCGGACTATGCGTGGATGCGGGACACCATCCGCGAGCGGCGCCTCGACGCGCGCGGCGTGACGCTGCTCGCCTCGTGCGTGTGGGGCAAGCTGTCGCCGAAGGAGCTCGTCCAGTGGGTGCTCGACGATGGCCTCCGCGTCCGCGTGCAGGTCCAGCTCCACAAGGTGATCTGGGGAGCAGACGCGCAGGGGGTCTGACCCGCCGGTCGCCCCCCGGCGCTGCGGCTCGTGCCGGTGAGGACGGCGCCCTTCTCTCGCAGCCTCAGCGCTCGCCGCGCACAAACTGCTCGAAATCTTCGACGTCGCGGGGCGAGCCGAGGACGAGCGGCACGCGCTCGTGGAGCGACCTCGGGACCTTGTCGAGGATGCGCTCGGCCCCCGTGCTCGCCTTTCCGCCCGCGGCCTCGAAGATGAACGCGAACGGGTTCGCCTCGTAGAGCAGCCGCAGCTTGCCCTGGCCGCCTCGATCGGCGGGGTACGCGAAGATGCCGCCCTTGAGCAGCGTCCGGTGCGCGTCCGCGACCAGCGATCCCACGTAGCGCGCGCCGTACGGCCGCCCCTCGTGCTTGCTGTCCTCCTTGATCCACGCGTTCCAGCGGCGCACGTCCTCCGGCCATCGCGCGCTGTGGCCTTCGTTGATGGAGTACGTCGAGCCGCGCTCGGGGATCCGGATGTTCTCGTGAGAGAGAAAGAACTCTCCCACGGTCGGGTCGTAGGTGAAGCCGTGCACGCCGCCGAGGCCAGTCGTGATGACGAGCAGCGTCGATGAGCCGTAGAGCACGTAGCCGGCCGCGACCAGATCGCGGCCGGGGCGAAGGAAGTCCGAGGGATCGGCGCCCATCTTGGCGTCGCTCTTTCGGAGCACACCGAAGATCGTGCCGATCGAGATGTTCACGTCGATGTTGGACGAGCCGTCGAGCGGGTCCACGACGACGATGTACTTTGCTCGTGGGTCCGTGGAGAGGAGCCTCATTTCACCGAGCTCCTCGCTCACCACGGCCGCGCAGTGCCCGCGCCTTCCGAGCACGCTGAGCAGCGTCTCGTTGGCGACCTCGTCGAGCTTCTGCACGACCTCGCCCTGGACGTTGGTCTGTCCCGTGTATCCGAGGACGTTGGCGAGGCCGGCCCGCCGGACCTTGGACGTCACGAGCTTCGCCACCAGGCCGAACTGGTTCAGGAGGGAGGTGAACGCCCCTGTCGCCGCGGGGAACCCGAGCATCCCTTCGAGGATGTATGTCTCGAGCGTGATCCCGATGCGTGACGGCGCCTCCGGCGGCTTCCAGCTCAGATCCCGTTGGTCCGACATGATCCCTCCGCGTTGTCGGCGAGGACGTTACCGCCCCGCCACGTGCTCGCGCTCGCGTCCGCCGCTGTGGCCCCGAGGGCGGACCGGCGCAGTTTCGAGAATTGCGTATCCGATGGCTTCGTACAACATCCTCGGGGCGCTGGACCGCCCGCGCGTTGGGCTCGATACGTTCGTCCAAGTCCTGAAGATGCGGCCCGAGCCCGCTCGCCCGAGCACCCTGGCACGGCGCCGCGGGCATGACAGGGTGGGTTCACGCCCCGGGCGGGCCACGCGCTTCCTGGCGCAGCAGCACCTTCGACGGAGTGATTCATGGCGCTCACCACCCGTGTAGAGCAGATCCTCTCCTGGTACGCCTCCGAGAACCCAGGCACGCTGACGAACCTCGTCCGGCTGCTCAACCATGGCGCGCTCGCGGGCACCGGAAAGATGGTGATCCTGCCGGTGGACCAGGGCTTCGAGCACGGTCCGGTGCGATCGTTCGCTCCGAACCCCGAGGCCTACGACCCCGATTACCACTTTCAGCTCGCGATCGACGCCGGGTGCAACGCCTACGCGGCGCCGCTCGGATCGCTGGAGGCGGGCGCGGCCAGGTTCGCGGGGCAGGTGCCCCTGATCCTGAAGCTGAACAACAGCGACACGCTGGCGAAGGTGGAGCAGCCCGTGTCGGCGGTGACCGGCTCGGTCGAGGACGCGCTCCGCCTCGGCTGCGTCGGCGTCGGCTACACGATCTACCCGGGGTCCGGCGCGAGAAACAGGATGTACGAGGACCTTCGCGAGATCGCCCTCGAGGCCAAGCGCAGGGGCCTGGTCGTCATCGTCTGGAGTTATCCGCGCGGCGCCGGACTTTCGAAGCAGGGCGAGACGGCCATCGATGTCTGCGCCTATGCGGCGACGATTGCGGCCCAGCTCGGCGCACACATCATCAAGGTCAAGCCGCCGACCGCTCATATCGAGCAGGAGGAGGCGAAAAAGATGTACGAGAAATACAACATTCCCATCCAGACGCTCGCCGACCGGACCCGGCACGTCGTGCAGGCGACGTTCGGCGGCAAGCGCGTGGTGATCTTCTCTGGCGGCGAGTCCAAGGCGACCGACGCCGTCCTGGAGGAGGTGCGCGAGATGGCCGCAGGCGGCTCTTTCGGGTCGATCATGGGGCGCAACGCGTTCCAGCGCCCTCGCGCCGAGGCGCTGCGGCTCCTCGCCGACGTGATCCAGATCTACGGGTCGGCGCGCTGACGCCGCTGGATCCGGCGCCCGGGCCGGGCCGGCTCGGACCCGCAGTCCGGAGGGCAGCGTCGCGCGAGGCGCTCCGACGGCGGGCCGCCGAGCGCGAAGCCTGCGTGGAGCCGCGCGGAACCGTGCGGGACCGTGCGGGACTACGCGCCTGGGAGCGGGAGCGCTCTCCTGCCCGCACCTCGGGCCGACCGCCTGCGGGCATCGTCCACGTCGACGGGGTTAGCCCTTCGTGTTTAGATGCCGCGCTGGAGACCCTCCACATCCCGGGCTCAGGAGACCGCATGCCGATCAAAGTGAACCTCGCCTCGTCCGACCCGCTGAGCATCGCCGTCGACGTCGTCGTCATCGGCGTGCCTGAAGGCGCTTCGACGGGTGAGGGCGTGCTGGCGAGGCTCGTGGCGGCGCTGGGCGAGTCGGTGACTCACCAGGTCAAGCGTGACGACTTCACGGGGAAGAGGGATCAGAGCATCGATTTCGCGACGCACGGCGCGTTGAAGCCCGGCCGTGTGCTGTTGCTCGGGCTCGGGTCGGGCAAGGTCACCGACGTCGAGTGCCGGCTGCTCGCGGCGAAGGGGGCGCGCTTCGCGAACGGCGTGCGCGCCGAGAGCGTCGCGGTCGTGGTGCCTCCCGGCGTCGAGCGCGCGGAGCGGGCCGCCGCGGAGGGGCTCGTGCTCGGGGCCTACCGGTTCACCCGCTACTTCACCGGCGATCGCCTGCCCAAGGTCGAGCTCTCCCGCGGCACCGTGGTCATCGAGGGCAAGGTGGGCAAGGTGGGCAAGGCGGCGCGCGATGCCGTCGCGCTCGGCCAGCAGGTCGGCGAGGCGATCTGCGTCGCGCGCGACCTCGTCAACGAGCCGCCGAACGAGGTTTATCCGGAGGCGCTCGCGCGTGTCGCGGTGGACGTGGGCAAGCAGCACCAGCTCAAGGTGACGGTGCTCGACAAGGCCGCGCTCACCAAGCGGGGCATGAAGCTCATCATGGCGGTGGGGCAGGGGAGCGCGAGGGAGCCTCGGCTGGTCCACATGGTCTACGCTCCTCCCGGGAAGCCGAAGGGGAAGCTCGTTTTCGTGGGCAAGGGGCTCACCTTCGACAGCGGCGGGCTCTGCATCAAGCCAGCTCCGGGTATGGAAGAAATGAAGGGCGACATGGGCGGCGCCGCGAACGTGATCGCGCTGATGGCCGCCGTCGCGGCCGCCAAGCCGAACGTCGAGGTGCACGGCGTCATCGGCGCGGCAGAGAACATGCCCGACGGCGCGGCATACCGGCCCGGCGACATCTTCGGCTCTCTGGACGGCAGGACGGTGGAGATCATCAACACCGACGCCGAGGGGCGCCTGGTCCTCGCCGACTGCCTCGCCTATGCGCGCGCGCTGAAGCCGGACCTCATCGTCGATAACGCGACCCTCACGGGCGCGTGCGTCGTGGCCCTCGGGCCGACCGTGTCCGGCTTCTTCTCGAACCGCGAGGAGCTCGCGGAGCGCCTGCGGAGCGCCGCGAAGGCCGCGGGCGAGTCGATGTGGCAGCTCCCGCTCATCGAAGAGCTCCGCGACGGCCTCAAGAGCGACTGGGCCGACATCAAGCACACGGCCGACCGCTGGGGAGGGGCCATCACCGCGGCCTTGTTCCTGCGCGAGTTCGTGGGGGATGTCCCCTGGGTCCACGTGGATATCGCTGGCCCATCCATGGCGAACAAGCCGTACGGCATCTTCTCCAAGGGCGGGACGGGCCACGGCGTGCTTACCTTCCTCCGCCTCATCGAAGGCTTCACCGGCTAAACCGTGCAACTCCGCCGCAAGCTCGCGCGCGCCATGGGGCGCGCCATCACCGACTTCGACATGATCGCCGACGGCGATCGGATCCTCTGTGCTGTCTCGGGGGGCAAGGACAGCTACGCGATGCACGCGCTGCTCGTCGACCTCGCGCGGCGCGCGCCGGTCCGGTTCAGCGTGATCGCGGTCAACATCGACCAGGGGCACCCTGGCTACCCGGGACACCTCCTCACCGACTACATGGCGGCGGGCGGCCACGAGTTCCGGATGATCTCCGAGGACACCTACTCGATCGTCACCGAGAAGATCCCCGAGAACAAGACGTACTGCTCCCTCTGCTCCCGCCTGCGCCGGGGCATCCTGTACCGCATCGCGCGCGAGCTCGGCTGCTCGAAGATCGCCCTCGGCCACCACCGTGACGACGCCGTGACGACGCTGCTCCTGAACCTGATCTTCGCCGGGCAGCTGAAATCGATGCCGCCGAAGCTCATCTCCGACGACGGCGACAACATCGTGATCCGTCCGCTGATCTACTGCGCCGAGGCCGAGCTCGCCGCGTTCGCCGCGGAGGAGCGGTTCCCGATCATCCCCTGCGACCTGTGCGGGTCCCAGGACAACCTCCAGCGCAAGGCGGTGAGCCAGCTCCTCGCGGATCTCGACGCGCGCCACCCCGGGACGCGGCAGAACATGCTCGCAGCCCTCGGCAATGTGCGCCCGAGCCACCTCTTCGACACGGGCCTTTGGAAGCGGCTCGGGCTCGAGGTCGCCCGTGAAGAGGGGAGCGCAGGCGACCAGGCGGGCGTGGGTGCCCCAGCGCCGGACGTGCTGCCCGTGGGCAACCTCCTGAGAAACCTGGCCTAGCGCTCGCTCATGAGCACGGATGCCCCCGGCGCCATCTCGATCGGCGCTCCGCGCGAAGAGGAGTCCACCGCGTCGGCCTCCGTCGGTCGCGGCGGTGCGTTGACGCGCGGGGTCGACGGGGCGTCAGGCTCGGACCACCCGGAGGCGCCGCTGCCGGGGGCGGCGCGCTTCGACCTGGGTCCGGGCGGCGGGCGCGCCCCGCAGGCGTTGCTCGCCGCGGTCGTCGCCTGGATGATCACGGTCGCGCCCGCGGGTTTCGGTCGTGGCGCGCCCGTGGTCGCCAGCATCGCCGCCACGCTCGCCTTCCTGTGCGGCGTCGCTGCGCCGCTGCTCGCCGCCACGCACCGCCGGGTCGCCCGGCACCTTGGCATCTCCGTCTTTCTCGCGCTGGTCACGCTGACCTGGCTGCTGGCTTCTCCTTCCCTTCAGCCATCCCGCCTCGACCCGGTCCGCGCGGCGATCGGCGCGATCGCCTGGGGCATCTTCGCGCTTTCCTGGCGCGATCGCTGGGATGTGCGGCGCCAGCCGGAGCCGGAACCAGACGCCCCGCTCCTGCAGGCCCGAGCCCACCTCCCTCCGCTCGCGACGGCGATCGTCGCGTTCGGAGCGCTCGTGAGCCTCGCGATCCTCGTGCTCGCCTGGCGCATCCGGGACCCGGAGCGCGCCCTCTTGGCCCAGGCCGTCGCGGTGGCCTGCGCTGTCGCGCTGATCACGGCGGCGTCCGGCGTCGCGGTGGCTCGTGGCCGCCGGCACACGGGCGGCGGACGGCGGCTCCCCCACCGAGCCGTTCGGCACCTGGTGGTCCTGATCGTCTTTGCGGTTCTGGGGGCGGTGGCGATGACGCTGCGGTGAGCGGCGGCGCGGCCGTGGCCTCCCGGCTGCCGCCGCTCCCTGGTGTCCCCGCATCCCCGCCGGTTCCTCACCAAATCGCGTTACACTCATGGGCGTGTCCCGCGCAGTCGATGTGTTCGCGGTTCTGCTCCTCGTCGCCGCAGCGTTCTCCTTTGCC